>NZ_JCAFUM010000019.1:0-89757 GCF_059371335.1 Stenotrophomonas sp. YJH_SMC_6
CCGTTTTTGTTTGTGCTTCGGGCCGAACCGTGCCAACCAAGGTTGGCACCCACCAGGGCACAACCCGCGCACGGTCACCGCTTTGGTAGAGGCCAACCTTGGTTGGCGCCGTTGATCGAGTGCACGCGGACACGCCCGTGCCAACCAAGGTTGGCACCTACCCAAGCGTGTCCCGTCAGGGTTTCGGCGCGAACTGCAGGCGGGTCCACACGCCGTAGTGGTCCGAGGCCCAGCGACCGCTGTCGTCGGGCTGGTCGAACAGGATCTTCGCCTCGCGCGCGACCATCTCGTCCTGCTGGAAGAAGATGTGGTCGATCCGCGACGGCGCCTGGTAATAGTGGCGGTTGAGCGTACTGACCCCGGACAGATCGGTGTTGACGTGCACGCTGCCGTAACTGTCGCCGTAATGGCTGCGCAGCTCGCTCAGATCGCCGGCATCCACCAGTGCATTGAAGTCACCTGCGATCACCACCGGCGCGCCCGCCGACGTCGCGCTGATGAAGCGCAGCAGGTCCTCGACCTGGCTGCGACGGATGCGTTGTCCGCTCTCATCACTGCGCTCGTTCAGATGCGTGGCGTAGACGTTTACCGGCGTGCCATCGACGTCGATGCGCAGGTGGGCCACGGTGCGGTAGTCGTCCAAGGGCTGCAGCAGATGATCCCCCTGGGCAAGGATCGGCCGCCGGGTCAGAAGCGCATTGCCGTAGCGCTTGGGCGCGCCGACCGCATCGGTGGACACGAACACGTACCTGTAACCAAGTTGGCTGGCCAGCCATTGCGCCTGGTTTCGCACGTTGCGGCGTTGGATCACCTCCTGCAGGGCAACCGCATCCGGCTGCAGGCGCTTGAGTTCGGCCAGGATGGTGCGGCGCCGGCGTGGCCAGTCCTCGCGGTCATGATGCAGGTTGAAGGTGACCATGCTCATGCCTGGCGCGGTGGCGACATCAGCCGCTGCCCCGGCGGCTGGATCGGCCGCCATCACGGCGCCCGGCAGTGCCAATGCAATGGCCAGCCCCAGGGCGCGCACGATCGTGCGCACCCTTGCCCCCTGCTGCTTCATCGTTACTGCCCCTTGCGCTCGGCGCGGCGCACCGCGCTCGGTACATCGATCTCGACCCGCGCCGGCAGCTGGTGCACGTGCAGTTCCTTGTTGACCCATTCGGCCGCTTCGCCGTTGATGGTCGCCTCGCCCGGATCACCGGCGTACGGCCACGGCAACACCACGCCACCGAGCGGTGGCACCAGGCCCGGCTGCACCTCCAGCACCAGCTGCTTGTCGCTGCGCTGCAGGCGGTAGTTGAGCTGGCCCTGCGGCGTGCGCAGGCCCTGCACGGCGATGCCCTCGCCCTGCAGCCACGCGCTCGGAATGCCGGCGGCCAGCACCAGCGCATCGTCCATGTCACGACTGTACGCGAACATGTCCAAGGCCGAGCGCACGAAGTCCGAGGCTACCCAGGCGTGCGGCAGGTCACCGACGAAGAACGGCTTGCGCGGCGTGCGCGAGACCACCTCGGCCCATTGGTTCCAGGCCTGCGGCGCACGGTCCCTGAAGAAGAACTCGGTGGCCTGCCAGGCGCGGTCACGCCAGCCCAGGCGTACGAACGCCGCCACGTTGCGCCACTCGTACGGGGTGTAGTCCTTCCACTCACGCTTGCCGTCGCGGCGGGCCACGAACTCCTTCCAATAGCGCTCGAAGGTCGCCTCCAGCGCCTGTTGGGGCAGTCGGCCCTGCTCGCCGCCCGGCGCCAGCGCGATGGTGGTCGAGGTCGCATCGAAATCGCCCAGCTCGGCCGAGCCCGGCAGGTAGTCGATGTCGTGCTGCTGCATCGCCGACAGCAGCGAGGCCTGCAGGTCATCACGGAACTGGTCACGCGATCCGGCGATCTGCATCGCCTCGACCTTGCCCAGCTGGGCCGCCAGCGATGCCGCGTCCTTGTAGCCGCGCAACGCCCAGAAATTATCCCAGTACGAGTGCATCGGCTTGGCCGAATAGCCTTCGTGGCTGATCGAGGCCGGCATCATCCCGTAGAAGGCAGGATTGCGTGCGCGGTTCTCCTCGGTGCGCTCGCTGGCGCGCAGCTGCTCCATGTAGGTGTAAGCGCCCTGCACGTGCGGCCACATCAGCTCGGTGAACGTGCTGTCGCCGGTATAGCGCCCGTACTCGGCGATGCTGTAGATCAGCTCACCGTGGCTGTCGTTCTCCGGCACCGGGTCGCTGCCGCGCGCGTCGACGCAGCACGGCACCTTGCCGTTCTCGAACTGGTACGGCGCATACCAGTTGATGTAGTCACGCACGGCATCGCTGCGCCCCATGCGCAGCAGGCCCTCGGAAATCATCGCGCCATCGCGGATCCAGCTGCGCGCGTACGAGCGCGTGCCCGGCTGCAGGCGTGGGCCAACCCGCGAGATCAGCATGTGCGCGACGGCCGTGCGCAGGGTATCGACCAGTGCCTGGCCCGCAGCCGGCACCTGCAGCGAAACCACGCCCAGCTTCTGCCGCCATTGATCGGCCACCTGCGCCTGCGCCTTGGCCACGTCCAGCGCCTGCGGCGCCCAGCCACCGGTCTGCGGCAGCACCACCGCCACTTCGCGGCTCTGCCCGGGCTCGAGCTTGATCGTGTACATCAGCGCACCCGACGCCATGCCGGTGCTGTCCTTCACTGCGGTCGTGGCCGGGTACTTGCCGCTTTCCAGATGCATCGCATCGAGCTTGCCATCGAACGTACTGGCAAAGCGCGCATCCGGCACCTGCAGCGGATAGATGCGCGGCTCACCGTTGACCCGAACCAGCTGTTCGCCCACATCCAGTGCATCGATGCGGCTGAAGCCACCGACGGTGTTGAGGAACTGGGTGGGCGGGTTGACCTGCCACGGACGGATTGCCAACGCCAGGGTGTACTCGTGGGCGACCTTGTCCGGATTGCTCAGCCGGTAGCGGCCGATCAGCTGCGCGCGCTCGGGCGTGCCCTGCACGAAACTGGTCACCGAAAGCCCGGCCTTCTCATGCACCCAGTCGACGGTGGCGATCGGCAGGTAGTGATCCTGCAGCGACTGGGTGATGGCGACCTTCGACCAGTCCAGCAGCTTGCCATCCAGGCGGATGAACGGCTCGATGCTGAAGCTGCCCTTGGCCGGCTCCAGCGCGCCATCCTCGCTGATCAGCGCCTGCTCCTGGCCACCATCGAGGCCGAGCAGGGTCCAGTACGGCTGTTCGCCCACATAGGCACGCGGCAACGAACCGCGCGGCAGATCGGCGGCCACCGAGGACAGGAAGGCATTGGGCGTGGCGGCGAACGCCAGCGGCTTGAGTGCGATGTCACGGATGCCATAGCGCCAGTTCGGGCCGTCGCGCAGATCGAAACGCACGTAGCGCGCGTCGGTATCCGGCAGCGCCAGCCAATCGCGCCCCCCCGCACCGCCGGTCACCTCGCGCACAGTGCGCCAGTCCCGGCCATCCTCGGACGTCCGCACGGTGTAGCGATTGGCTTCCAGGTTCGGCAGCCAATCGATCACTACACCGCCGATCTCGCGGCTCTTGTGCAGGTCCAGGCTGATGGTCTGCTGCTTGACGCCACCGCTGATCCAGAACGTGTCGCTCTTGCCGTCGATCATGCGGTCCTGCAGCGCGGTGGCCGTATCGGCAATCACCGATGGCACCAACGCCGAATCATCCTGCGGCGGCAGGCCCTGCAGGGTCAGCTTGTCGAAGCACACCGTGCCGCGGCCACCGACCTTGCTGTAGATCGTGAACTCGACGGCGGCGCTTCGTGCCATCTCCTTCTCGGGCGAGGGACCCCACGCCTTGTCGATCTGGCGGCGGCGGTACTCGACCGGCGTCCACGCCTTGGGGAAGCTGTAGCCGGGCCGGTTGACCCACCAGACGTTGTCGCCGCTGGCATCGATCAACTTGAACTGCAGGTCGTTGCCCGGCGATTCGCCACGCAGCTGGAATCCGAAGCGGTAATTGACCGGGTATTCGATGTTCAGCGCGCGGCGGATGCCGACGTAGCCGGAGACATCGTGGAAGTCATAGTCCAGGCACAGCGCGCGGCCACCACCGGCACCACTGACCGGGCGCAGCGAACCGCTGACCTGGTCGGACAGCACCAGCGTCCAGGCCGCGATGTCGTCGAAGTCGTCCAGCACCTTCGGTGCCGGCAGCGCCGGTGGTGCGGCGATCGCCAGGGAAGTCCACAACAGGCCCAGTCCAACGGCGATCGCTCGCTTCATCCCTTGACGCTCCCCAGCAACAGACCTTGGATGTAGTACCGCTGCAGCACCAAGAACAACGCCAGCACCGGGACCACGGTGACCACCGCGCCAGCCATCATCATTTCCACGTCCATGATGTGCTCGCGCGAGAGGGTGGCCAGTGCCACCGGCAAAGTGTAGTGCTCCTGGTCGGTCAGCACGATCAACGGCCACATGAAATCGTTCCATGCGCCCATGAAGGTGAAGATCGCCAGGGTCACCAGCACCGGCTTGAGCATCGGCAGCACGATCTGGAAGAAGATGCGCAGCTCCCCTGCCCCGTCGATGCGCGCCGCTTCCAGCAGTTCGTCCGGGATGGAACGCGCGTACTGGCGTACCAGGAAGATGCCGAACACGCTGGCCAGCGCTGGCACGATCACGCCACCGAAGCTGTTGACCAGGCCCAGCTGCTTCATCAGCAGGAACAGCGGCAGCATCGCCACCTGCGCCGGAATCACCAGCGCCGCCATCAGCACCTGGAACAGGCGCTCGCGGCCGACGAAGTTGAGCTTGGCGAACGCGTAGCCGGCCATGGTGTTGAGCAGCAGCGAACCGACCGTGATGCCGAGCGACACCAGCAGGCTGTTGGCGAAGTTGCCGCCCATGCCAGTGCGCGCGAACAGCTCATGGTAGTTGTGCGTGGTGATGCTGGAAGGCAGCAGCGGCGGTGGGAAATGGCTGGCCTCGCCCTGCGGCATGAACGAGACCGAGAGCATCCACAACAGCGGTGCCAGGCTGACCAGGGCCAGCACCAGCAACGCACCATTGATCAACCACGGGTACCAGCGCGACTGGCCGATTTCACGACTCATACCAACTGCCTCTTGCGGCCGAAACGCAGCATCACGGTGGTCACCGCCAGGATGATCAGGAACAGCAGGAACGCCACGGCGGAGGCGCGTCCCAGGTTCCACCACTTGAAGCCTTCCTCGAACATGAAATACAGCACGCTGACGGTGCTCTGCAGTGGGTCGCCGCGGGTCATCACGTAGGGTTCGGCGAACAGCTGGAAGTAGCCGGACACGGTAATCACGCCGACCACCAGCAGCACCGGGCCGAGCATCGGCAGGGTGATGTGCAGGAACTGCTTCCAGCGCGAGGCACCGTCGATGCGCGCGGCCTCGTACAGGTCATGCGGGATCGCCTGCAGGCCGGCCAGGAAGATCACCATGTTGTAGCCGAAGTTCTTCCACACCGCGAACAGCATGATGGTTGGCATCGCCCAGTTGGGATCGCCCAGCCAGTCGATCGGGCTGATGCCCAGATGGCCCAGGCCGTAGTTCACCAGGCCGTAGCTGGTATGGAACAGGTAGCGCCAGATCACCGCCACCGCCACCAGCGTGGTCACCACCGGCGCGAACAACGCAGTGCGGAACAGCGCCTTGAAGCGCGCGGCCGGCGCATTCAGCAGCATTGCCGCGCCCAGCGATACGCCGATCGACAAGGGCACGCCGATCAACACGAAGTAAGTGGTATTCCACAGCGACTTCCAGAACATCGGTGTCTGCAGCAGATCGATGTAGTTGCCGAGGCCGACAAAGCGCAGGTTGCTGCTGTCAGCCAGGGCATACAGGTCGAAGTCGGTCACGCTCAGCGCCAGCGCCGAAGCCACCGGCAGGCCGAAGAACACGCCCAGCACGATCAGCGAGGGACCGGCGAAAATCCAGCCGGCAAGCGAAGTACGTTTCATTGCGCGCTCCCGGCGGCCACGGCACTGCTCGATTGCGGCGACGGAACGCGCTGCTGCAGGCGTTGTTGTTCATGCATCCAGCGGCGCTTTGCCAGCACCTTGTCCACGCGCTGGTCGAGTTCTTCGACGGCCTTGTCCTGCGGCAGGCCACCGCGCACCACCTTCTCGGTGACGATGCGCATTTCCTGCACGATGCGCTCCCATTCGAGCACCTTCGGCGTCGGCTTGACCCGCTCCAGCTGGTCACGGAACGCTGCGGCCAGCGGATCTTTGGCCAGCGACGGCGCACTCCACGTGCTGCGGCGTGGCGGCAGGTCGCCGATGATCGAATGGAAACGTGCCTGGATCTGCGGGCGCGACAGGAACTCGATCAGCTTCCACGACGCCTCCTTCTGCTGCGACTTGCGGAAGATCACCAGGCTGGTGCCACCGGCGATGCCCGCGCCCGGACCTTCCGGCCCCGGCAGCGCTGCGGTGCCCCACTGCCCTTCCAGTTCCTTCGGCTGCAGCTTCTTGAACTCGCGGATGTTCCATGGGCCGGAAATGTAGAAGACGTTGAAGCCGCGGAAGAACTCATCCCAGACGTTTGATATCTGCGTCTCGGACATCTTCGGCGCCCAGCCCTGCTCGAACATGTTGGCGTAGAACGCCAGCGTGCGGCGGAAGCCGGGGCTGCTGAAGTTGCCGCGGGTGTCATCATCGCGCAGCAGCGGATCGGGCTGCTGCAGTGCCAGCGACAGCTGCTGCTCGAACTCGTTGATCGGCATCAGCACCGCATAGCGGTTCGGGCCCTGCATGCGCTTGATCGCTGCCATCTGCTCATCCCACTCCTGCCACGTGCGCGGCGGGTGGTCGTAGCCGGCCTTGGCCAGCAGGTCCTTGCGGTAGTAGATCAGGCGCGTATCGACATACCACGGCACGCCGACCAGCTTGCCGTGGATCACGTTGGTGTCCCAGATGCCCTGGAAATAATCCTTCTCATCGACCACGGCAGAGCGATCGACGAACGGCTGCAACGGGGTCAGCGCATCGAGCTCGGCGAACTCCGGCACCCAGGTGTTGCCGAGCTGGCACACGTCCGGCAGGCCGTCGGCGGCGAACGCGGTCAGCAGCTTTTCGTGCGCAGCGGTCCACGGGATGTTCTGCACGTCCACCTTGATGCCCGGGTTCTCGGCTTCGAACTCATGGATCAGTTCGCTGACCACCTCGGCTTCCCGGCCCATTGCCCAGAAGCGCACAGTGGTCGTGTCCGGTTCGGTGCGGGCGCAGCCGGCCACGGCCAGTGCGGCCAGGGCTGGCAGTGTCCAGCGGCGCAGACGGTCGATCCAGTTCGGCATCGGGTTACTTGCCCTGGCCTGTGTTGCGGTTGGCATTGTTCTTCTGTTCCTGCGCGGCAGCCGCGCGTGATTCGGCGATACCCACCGCGCGTGCCGCCGCGGCCTTTTCGTCTTTCTGCAGTTCCAGCGGCTGGAACGAACCTTCCGGCGCCAGCCAGCCACCACTGAACCCCGCCCGCTCCAGGCCCTTGCGGATGTACGGGTTCTTCTTCATCACTTCCCAGACGAAATCATTGCGATAGTTGGCGATCATGGTCAGGATCGGCCCCTGGTCGATGGCGATGTAGTCGCTGGCGACCCAGCCACGATCCGGCACCACGCGGCCGGTCTTGATCGGGATGTCGTAGTTGAAGCTGGGATTGAACGAATCCAGGAAGCCGTAGCTGGAATAGATGTAATCGCCGTAGCGCTTGTGCATTTCCAGCGTGGCCGGGATCACCTGTTCCGGCGCGAACACCACCGACGCGATCGCGGCGGTCGGAGCGATGGTGCCGTCATCGAAGTTCTCGCGCAGGCCAGCGCCGCGCGAAGAGTAATGGCGGAACTGGCGCTGCTCGCCACGGTATTCCTGCGTGGTGTTCTGCGGACCATCGCTGGCGGTCAGGCCCCAGACGTTCTCGCCGTAATCCTTCCACTGCATCGGGTTGGCGATGGCGTACTCACGCTGGGCAAGTGCGGCCGAGCGGCTGTTGAGGAAGTAGGTGCTGCCGCGCTCGCGCATGTAGGCGTCCTGGATGTCGCGGAAGTCGATCCAGACGTGGCTGTACTGGTGGCCGAACAGCGGGCCGAAGGACAGGTATTCCTGGCCCTGGTAGACCCCCCAGTCGTTGTCATAGGTGCGCGTCCACACCGTCCACGCATCCGGGCTGACCGGGTGCGTCGGCGAACCCAGGGCAAGGATGTAGACCATCATGGCCTCGTTGTAGCCCATCCAGTCGTGGTCGATGAAACCGCTCTCGGGGAACCAGCCCATCGAGATCAGCGGCGCACGCTGCTGCAGCCAGGGCCAGTCGACCTTCTTGTACAACGTGTCGGCGATCTGGCGGATTTCCTTCTCGCGCGGATCGTCACCGTCGTAGTACGACTGCGCGAACAGCACCCCCATCATCAGCAGCGCGGTATCCACCGAGGACAGTTCGACCCAGCTGTCGTAGCGACGACCTTCCTGCATGTCCAGGAAGTGGTAATAGAAGCCCTTGTAACCCGCCTTGCCGGTACGCTGCGGGCCCATCGGCACGTCGCGGAAGAATTTCAGGGTAGTCAGGGTGCGGTCGATCGCCTGGTTGCGGCTGACCCAGCCGTTCTCGATGCCGATCGGATACGCGGTCAGTGCGAAGCCGACCGAGGCGATGCTGGCGAACGGCCGCGACGGATAGCGGTCCGGGGTCAGGCCATTGATCTCGTTGGTGGTATCCCAGAAGAACTGGAAGGTGCGGCGCTCGATGTCATCGAACAGCGGCGGCAGCTCAGGTTTCATCGGCCGCGGCGGTGCATCGGCCTCGATCAGGATCACCGGCGGCCGCGGCTTGGCAGGCTCCTGCTGGGCCGGCTGGCAGGCGGCCACGGCCAGGCTCAACGCTGCGGCGGACAACAGATGACGTGCCTGCATGGCGCGATTTCTCCGGTGGTCTGATCGATGGGAAAGCATACCGTCCAATGATCTGAAATCGTTTACAAGGTGCGTTCTTAAAAAACCACGAAAAACGTGGTTTGACACCGCGATCATTGCCCATGCCGATGCCCCCTGACCGGCAGCGGCATGGGCAATGGACCGGCACAGGGCCGGCCATTGCTGTTTTCACGCGCCCGATGCCGCCGGCGGAGCGGCGGCATCGGGGTCATGCATCCATCCGGGCTTAGAAGCGGAAGCCCACTTCGGCCTTGACCTGGCGCGGCGTACCGACGATGTCGCCGGTCTCGTTGTAGCTCGCGGTCAACTTGCCATTCTTGTAGTAGTTGTAGTTCGAGAAATTGTCGAAGTTGAACACGTTGATGATGTCGATACGCGCATACAGCTCGGTATCGCCCGGCATCTTGAACGTCTTCGTCGCCTGCAGGTCGACCGAGCGATAACCGAAGATCTTGCCACCCAGCAGGAACTTGCCGTTGCCACCCGGAACCGCCGCCATCGGGGTCGGCAGGTCGAAGCCATTGGCCTGCGGCACGCCGTACCAGTCGTTGATCGCGGTCGGGGTGGCCAGGGTGATCTTGCCACCGAAGGTGATGCCCCAGAAGCCCGCATACGAACCGGTCACCACCAGGCGGTGACGCGGCGCGCCGTTGGAGCGGATGGTCGGGTAGTCACCGATCACGCCACGGTCGAACGCGTAGTGCTCGTTGATGTCACGGTTGTGGCGGGCGGTGGTCCAGGTATAGGCGATGGAGGTGCCCCAGCCGCTTTCCTGGGTGAACGGCTTCTGCGCCGACAACAGGATCTGGGTAGCACGGGTCTTGATGCCCTGCTGGCCGATGATCAGGCTGCCGAAGCCCGGTACGTTGCAGCTCCACGCCTGGCCCAGACCGGCTTCGGTGCCACCGCACAGACGCGGATCGTCGAAGAAGTTGCCGGTCGGGTAGCGATTGCCCAGGGTGAAGGCGAAGCCGTCATAGGTGAGCGTGCGCGAGATGGTGGCGTCGGTCAGCCAGTCGCCGATCTGGTTGCTCATGCCCAGGCTGAACTGGTCAGCGTAGGGCACCTTCAGATTGTTGTTCAGCAGGTCGACTTCCAGGCCGGCATTGCTGGTCGAACCGACCAGGCTCTGGAGGTTGCCGATACCGTTGAGCAGGTTCGGGTTCCAGTCATAGCACGCGGCGTTGCCCTGGAAGCACTGACCGGTTGCCGGATTGCGGAAGTAGATCGTCGGCTGCGGCAGGGCCAGCTTGGTGGTTTCCAGCTGCAGGTAGTCGAACAGGTCGCGGTCGTAGGAACGACCGGCACCACCGTGGATCACGTGCTGCTCGTCGGCATTGATGTCATACGAGAAACCCAGACGCGGCTGCCAGGCATTCTTGAATGCCTTGCGGTTGTGGCCGTTGCTGATGTAATCGTTGATGTTCAGGCCGCTCAGCGCCAGCGTGTCGGCGTAGCTCTGGCCAGCGGCGGCACGCGGATCCTGCGCGAACAGCGCATTGACCACTTCCGGCGGGGTCACGAAGTCCAGATAGGACGGGTTCTTCTCGTAGTCCCAGCGCAGGCCGAGGTTCAGCTGCAGGTGGTCGTTGACCTGCCAGTCATCCTGGATGAACAGACCGATCTGCTTCACCTTCGAGCGCACTTCGCCGGACACGCCGGACACGCCGGTGACCGGCTTCACGAACTGGGCCTTGTACGGGATGCTGTCCGGGAAGGTCGGGTTGTCGATGGTGTAGTAGAACTGCGGATTGATCTGCGCCGCATCGGAGGCGTACAGGTCGATCTGCTTGTACTTGGCACCCATCTTGATGGTGTGGTCGCCCGCCCACTGGATGCCATCCAGGGTCAGGTTGTCTTCGACCGACCAGCCCTTCTGGCCCTTCACCTGCGACGACATTGCCGAGGAACCACCGATCGAGACGATGGCGCGCTCCTCGTTCTTGCCGTCCGGCGCGGTGTAGTTGAAACCGTTGCCCATGCTCAGCGGCTTGGGATTGTTGAACGAATCCTCGTGGGTAACCATCAGCTCGTTGTAGTAACGCTCACCGCTGTGGTTCCAGCGCAGCGCGTAACGGCGGTCAGTGTTCTTGGTTTCCTTGCCGTGCATCGGCGCGGTCTGGTCCGAGAACTGCTGCTGGGTTTCATCACGGTCCTGGAAGGTCAGTTCCAGGCGATCGTTGTCGGTCGGCTCGAAGTCGACCTTGGCGAAGATCAGGTCCTGCTGGAACGGCTGGCTGGCCGGGCCCAGGCCGGCCTGGGCATCAGCCGGGACGCGGTTGGCCTTGTTGGTCACCGAACCATGCGGTGCGATGGTCACCGGCAGATCGAAGCGCTTGGCTTCATAGGTCACGAAGAAGTGGGCCTTGTCCTTGACGATCGGGCCGCCCAGGGCGAAGCCGTATTCCTTCTCGGCCGAATCCTCCTTGCCCTTGCCCGGCTGACGCTCGGCCGGGGTCATCGCGCGCATGCTGTCGTTGGTATAACGGTAGAAGGTTTCACCCTTGAACTCGTTGGTACCCGACTTGGTCGCGGCCGTGACCGCTGCACTGGACACCTGGCCGTACTCGGCCTTGTAGTTGCCGGTGATGACCTTGTACTCGCCGATGGCCAGCTGCGGGAACGGGTTACCGGCACTGCCGGACTGACCGGCCACGCCGCCGCCCTTGACGTAGCTCTTCTGGCCCACACCGTCGATGTACACGTTGGTGCCGTCGGAGTTGGTGGCACCGCCGCGCAGCGAGGTGTTGCCCTTGGCGTCGCGGGTGAAGATCATGCCCGGCACCGCGTCGGCGAACTCCAGGAAGTTGCGCGAGACCTGCGGGGTGGTCTGGATCTGCTGCAGGCTGACGGTCTTGCCGACTTCGGACGTGCGCACTTCCTGCAGCAGGGTCGGCGCGACGACGTTGACAGTGTCCAGGTTGGTGGCTGCGGTCGTACCCGGGGTGCTGCTGGCAGCGCCGGCAAAGTTCAGGGTAGCGGTCGAGGCCACGGTGACGGTGACCTTCTGCGACTGGCCGTTGGCGACCACGTCATAGGTGCCCGGGTCCAGGCCCATCAGCGAGTAGCTTCCATCGGCACGGACGGTACCGCGACGGACGGTGCCGGTGGCCACGTTGGTGGCGGTCACCTCAGCGCCGGCCTGCGCGCCGGAAACCTGGCCGCGCAGGCTGGCATTGGCCGACTGCGCCATGACGTTCGGAGCAGCAGCCAGCATCAGGCAGCTGACCAGTGCGGTGCTCAGCAGCCGGCGTGCCGGCGTGCGGAAGGTGGTGTGCATCATCAACTCAATCTCCGGGTGGCGGTAACCGCTTGCGCGGTCCCTGCGATCAATCAAAAAAGAAGGAACGCCTCCGGCTTCAACGGCCGGATGGCGGAGTGGTGGAATCGCGAACTATCAAGCGGGGAACCAGGGTCTGCTTGTCCCCTGTCCCATCCGTGGAGGTGCCGTCCATCAACTGCATCAGGCGCGTCATGGCCCGATCGCCGAGTTCGGCGATGCTGACCTGCATGGTGGTCAGCGACGGGTGGACGAAACGCGCCAGTGGAATGTCATCGAAACCGGCCAGGGCGACGTCGGACGGAACGTGGACACCTGCCTGCGTGAACGCATACAGGCAACCCAGCGCCATCATGTCGTTGGCGGCGAACACGGCATCAGGCAGCGCTCCGGCTGCCAACAACTCCTGACCGGCACGATGGCCGGAAGCTTCGTCGAAATCACCGGGCAGCTCGATGCCTTCGGCGTCACTGCCGAAAGCCGCCAACGCGTCACGGAAGCCACGCAGGCGCTCGCGCGCGTCGAAGTTGAGGTCCGGGCCAGAAATGAAAGCGATACGGCGGTGACCCGCGTCAAGCAGATGGCGGGTCATCGCCATCGCACCGGCATGGTCATCGATGCTCAGCACCGGGTGGTCCTGCCCGGGCAGATAGGTGTTGATCAGCACCGTTGGCAATGACTGCGGCAGGTTGTCGGTCAGGAATCCAGGGCTCTCCGCATAGGGCGAGAGCACCAGCAGGCCGTCGACGCGGCCGCGCATGGCGCGCAGGGCCGCGCCCTGCTGCTCCTGGTCACCGTGGTAACTGGACACCAGCAGGTGCTGGCGGCGGTTGCGGGCGACGTTGTCGATGCCGCGCATCAGCTCGGAGAAGAATTCGCCGTACAGGTCAGGCAGTACCACGCCCACCGTATTGGTGCGACGGCTGCTGAGGCTGCGGGCGGCGGCGTGCGGGGTGTAACGCAGCCGTGCGGCCACCTCCAGCACAAGCTGGCGGACCGGTTCGGCGACATTTTCATGCCCGTTGAGCGCGCGGGAAACCGTGGCCACGGAGACCCGGGCTTCGCGAGCGACGTCTTTGATTGTGATAGCTGCCTTGTTCACGAAGCCGCCCTCCACGGCTTGGACCTACCAGCATTGGCGCGGAATGTAAGCGTTTCCATCTGGGCTTGTAAACAGTCCGTTAGGCGAATGTCCTGAAATGGACATGGAAATCTGTCTGTGGCGGGCCCGCTGACGGACCCGCCAGGACAGTGTGGGACAAGGGCTCAGCCCTGTTCTGACGGTGTCAATGCACGAATGGACAGCGCGTGGATGTCGGTCTCCATCATCGCGCCCAGCGCGGCATAGACCGCGCGATGCCGGGCCAGTGGACCCAGTCCGGCGAAGCGTTCACTGACCACATGCACGTTGAAATGGCCGCGGCCATCGCGCGCACCGGCGTGGCCTGCATGACGATGACTGTCGTCTTCGATTTCCAGCACGCTCGGGGCCAGCGCCTGCTGCAGTGCGTCACGCATCCGCTCGATCCGCTCCGCGTTCACGGCAGGACCTTGCGGAACGGACGCACCTGTACATGGGTGTAGACGCCCGCGGCTACGTAAGGGTCGGCATCAGCCCAGGCCTGGGCCTGCACGAGCGACTCGAACTGCGCGATCACCACCGAACCACTGAAGCCGGCCGGGCCCGGGTCCTCGCTGTCTACTGCCGGGCACGGTCCGGCCAGCAGCAGGCGGCCTTCGTCGCGCAGCGCGTACAGGCGCGCCAGGTGTTCCGGACGTGCCTGCAGTCGCTGTGCCAGCACGTCCTGGCCGTCATAGCCTTCAATCACATACCACACGGCATTTCCTCGCTTGCGTTGTCGGGTGCGCAGATTCTAGCCAATGCGGCCCCCGCCCCGGCCCGGCTGGACACTGGCCCGACAAAGGCTTACCCTAGGCTCCATTGCACGTGGCTGGATGCAGCAGCCCGTCGGTTTTTGCGGCCAACGCAGCCCCCGACGACCGTCCCGCTGCTTCGAACCGGACCACCTGGCCGGGCCACGTAGACGACCTCCCCGTAGTTCCGTCGCTGCCGTTTACTGCGGCGCGTCCTGCTGTTTGATATGTGTGGAATCGCGCCGATCCCGGCGTGTCTGGTGCCGTGGGGCGCCGTGGCGTTGGCCCGGTGAACCCGCTGCCGCGACTGGTCCGATGCAATCCTGATGTCCATTAGATGACTTCCGAACTCGCGCTCGACGCGAACCCGCCAACCCGGCCGCCCGCCCCCCAGCAGCAGGAAATGCCGCTGGCCGTGGTGCATGGGCAACCGGTCCTGCAGATTCCGCAGGACCTGTACATCCCGCCGGACGCGCTGGAAGTCATCCTGGATGCCTTCGAAGGCCCGCTGGACCTGCTGTTGTACCTGATCCGCCGCCAGAACCTGGACGTACTGGACATTCCCGTGGCCGAGATCACCCGGCAGTACGTGGAATACATCACCGTGATGCGCGAGCTGCGCTTCGAGCTGGCCGCCGAGTACCTGGTCATGGCCGCGATCCTGGCCGAGGTGAAGTCGCGCATGCTGCTGCCGCGCCCGGTCAGCGAGGAAGGCGATGAGGCCGACCCGCGCGCCGAACTGGTGCGCCGCCTGCAGGAGTACGAACGCTTCAAGCAGGCCGCCGAGGACATCGACGCCCTGCCCCGCCAGGACCGCGACACCACGGTGGCACACGCCTTCATGCCCGAACGTGCTGCGGTGAAGCTGCCGCCGCCGGTGGACCTGAAGGAAATGCTGCTGGCCCTGCACGACGTGCTCAAGCGCGCCGAGCTGTTCAGTGGCCACGCCATCAAGCGCGAGGCGCTGAGCGTGCGGCAACGCATGGGCGAAGTGCTGGGCCGGCTTGAAGATGGCAAGTTCTACCGTTTTGAAGGGCTGTTCACCGCAGAAGAAGGCAAGCTGGGCGTGCTGGTCACGTTCCTGGCGGTGCTGGAACTGGCCAAGGAACAGCTGCTGGACATCGTCCAGGAAGAGCCGCTGGCGCCGATCTACGTGAAGTCCCTGGCCGCCGGCAACACCAATGCCCCGCTGCAGTTCAGCAGCGAGTTCGACGACAACGACGCCGCCAACGAGAACGAGTGAGCGCTGACTGCCGATGGACCAAACGCTGATCAACCGCATTGTCGAGGGTGCCCTGCTGGCCTCCAGCCAGCCGCTCACCCTGGCCCAGCTGAAAGACCTGTTCCCGGAAGAGGAGCCGGCACCGCCGGGCAGCATCGAACGTGCGCTTGAGCGCCTGCGCGAAGCCTGCGAAGGCCGTGGCGTGGAACTGGTCGAGGTCGCCTCCGGCTTCCGCTACCAGGTGACCGGCGAAGTGCATGGCTGGATCAGCCGGCTGTGGACCGAACGCAAGACCCGCTATACCCGTGCCACCCTGGAAACCCTGGCGCTGATCGCCTACCGGCAGCCGATCACTCGTGGCGAGATCGAGCAGGTGCGCGGCGTGGCGGTCAGCAGCAACATCATCCAGGCGCTGGAGGAACGCGAGTGGATCCGCGTGGTCGGCCACCGCGACGTGCCCGGCAAGCCTGCCCTGTTCGGCACCACCAAGGGCTTCCTGGACTACTTCGGCCTGAAGCGCCTGGACGAGTTGCCGCCGCTGTCGGAACTGAAGGACCTGGGCGAGCTGGAACCCCAGCTGGCCCTGGACCGCGACGCACCGGCCGCCGCCAGTGCCGAGGGTCCGGACATTTCGGCTGGCGCCGATGGCGCTGCTGCCAACGATGACGCCGGCCTGGCCGGCAGCGACACCCCCGATTCCGCCGACGCAGCGTCTGCGTCGGCTTCCGATGAGCAAGCACCTTCGCCCCTTGATGATGGGCACCCCGATTCCGCGCCGGGCGAGCGCGCGGTGCCCCTGAACGAACGCGAAGACAACGCCGTCGCGATGACGACCGTGGCTGTTGACCAAGCCGATTCCGAACCAGAGGCCGACCCCGAAACCGTCGGCCGGAGCAAAACTGATGAGTGACACCCCCCGTAACAAGCTCTCGCTCAAGCGCGAAGCCACCTCCGAACAGTTCAAGCTGGAAGAGCGCCTGCACAAGGTGCTGGCCCAGGCCGGCCTGGGTTCGCGCCGCGCGCTGGAACAGCGCATCGCCGAAGGCCTGGTCAAGGTCAACGGTGAAGTCGCGCAGACCGGCATGTCGGTCAAGAGCGGCGACAAGATCGAGCTGGATGGCCGCGGCTTCGTCGCCACCGCCCTGGCCGAACCGTCGCGCGTGCTGGTCTACAACAAGCCGGAAGGCGAAGTGACCACCCGCGAAGACCCCGAAGGCCGCCCGACCGTGTTCGAATCGCTGCCGCCGCTGAAGGGCGCGCGCTGGATCGCCATCGGCCGCCTGGACATCAACACCACCGGCCTGCTGCTGGCCACCACCGACGGTGAACTGGCCAACGCCATGATGCACCCGTCGTTCGAGGTCGAGCGCGAGTACGTGGTGCGCGTGCGCGCCCCGGAAGGCGAGGAGAAGGTCTCCGACGCCATCGTCGACCGCCTCGCACGCGGCGTGGCACTGGAAGACGGCCCGGCCAAGTTCGACGAGATCGAACGCATCGGCGGCACCGACTCGCACGACTGGTTCCGCGTCGTGGTGAAGGAAGGCCGCAACCGCGAAGTGCGCCGCCTGTGGGAGTCGCAGGGCTGCCAGGTCAGCCGCCTGAAGCGCACCCGCTACGGCAAGGTGAGCCTGCCGCGCGAACTGGCCCGTGGCCATTCGGTGGAACTGGGCACCGCCCAGGTTGAAGCCCTGCGTGCGCAGCTGAAGCTGGAAGAAGGCGCGCCGTCGGCTCTGACCCTGCAGCCGGTGATCGGCCAGCGCCGCGCCGCCAAGACCACCGTGCGCGTGCGCGAAGGTGGCCGTGGCAATGCCTACGTCAACGGCCATAACACCGCAGACGAAGGCCGCGAGCTGCGTCGCTTCGACAACGTCCGCGAAGACCGCGGCCGTGGCCGCGGCGGCAAGGGCGGCGGTTTCAAGGGTGGCCTGACGGTCAGCGGTGAAGCAGCAGCCAAGCAGTCGCAGAAGCCGTTCAAGCAGCGCACCCAGAAGAATGACCGTTCGCTGCCGGAAGGCAACCCGGCCGCGTTCCGCACCTGGTACGTGCCGGATGGCGTGAGCACGGGCCCGAGCGGCCATCGCAATGCCGGTCCGGGCGCGCGCGGCCCGGGTGCCCGTGGTCCGGGCGCAGGCGGCCAGGGCCGTCCGTACGGCAAGCCGAAGGGTCCGGGCGCCGGTGGCGGACAGGGCCGTGGCGGTTTCGGCGGTGAAGGCCGTGGCGGCGCAGGCGGCCAGGGTCGTCCGGCCGGTGCCGGCAACCGCTCGCAGGGCCAGGGCAACAAGCACCCGTATGGTCATCCGGGCAATGCCCCGAGCTTCCCGTCCGACCACGCCACGCCGGGCTTCAACCCGTATGGCAGCCCCAAGCCGGCGCAGGGCGCCCGTCCGGGCGGTCGCGGGCCGGGTGGTGGCAACCGTGGTCCGGGCGGCAATCGCGGCCCCGGCGGTCCGGGTGGCAACCGTGGCCCGGGTGGCCCCGGCGGCAACCGCGGTCCGGGCGGCCCGCGCCGCAGCGGCCCGCGCGGCGGCTGATCACCGGCACGCCTGAAATGAAAAACCCCGGCGCAGGCCGGGGTTTTTCGTTGAAAAGGGGACGGAGGGGATTAAGTCGTTTTTGTCACGGCCTGTGTCAAAGGGGCGAGAGCGACTTAATCCCCTCCGTCCCCTTTTGCGTGGCGCTGGAACGCGGCGGGTGTGGTGCCGGTCATGCCGCGGAAGAAGGCGATGAACGGGCTCTCGGCGGAGAAGCCGGTGTCCTGCGCCACGTGCGCCACGCGTTGGCCCAGCAGCAGCAACTCCATGGCCCGCATCAGGCGCCATTGCTGGCGCCAGGCCTGGTAGCTCATGCCGGTATCACGCTGCATCAACCGGCCGACAGTACGCGCGCTCAGGCCCGTGCGCGCGGCCAGCTCCCCCAGTTCGGGCGGCAGCTGTTCGGCCACCGGGAGGCACCGTGCGATCCGCGGATCACGAGGCAGAGGCAGGTCCATCGGCGCCACCGGTGCAGCAGCGATTTCCAGCACGCACAACGCCAGTTGGTGGTGCGCGCGCGGCGACTGCCAGTCATGGTCGAACGGCGCCTGCGCGATCGGCTCCAGCAAGGCCTGCAGCAGCGGCCCCACGCCGATGATCGCAGGCTGCCGGGGCAGCTGAGCCGACAGCGCGGCGTCGAAGTACAACGAACGGTAGTCGACCGCCTGGCGCATCTGCGCGCGATGGCGCAGCCCGCCCGGAATCCACGCGGCACGCGCGGGCGGCAGCAGGCTGATGCGATCACCGTAGGTCAGGCGCGTGCAGCCCTGCCGGGTGTACAGCAGCTGCGCGCGTGCATGCTGGTGCCAACCCGAGTCGTGATCCGCCAGTGAGGCTGCAATCCCCAGCACCGGAGCACTCCAGGCATCGGCGTCGAAGTGCGCGTGCGGCTGCAACCAGGCCATGTCTTATTTCATACATTCGATGACAGGATAGACAGAGTGCGCCATTGCGGACGCGACCACAATGCGCGGCCCTGTTCCTGGAGCGCCCGCATGTCGCGCCGCCTGTTGTTGCTCGCCATTGCACTGCTGATGTTCCCGCAGTTGGCACAGACCCTTTACAGCCCGGCCCTGGCCGATCTGGCCGAACGCTTCGCCCTGCCGCCGAGTGCCGCCAGCCAGGCCATGAGCCTGTACCTGTTCGGCTTCGCCGCAGGCGTGCTGCTGTGGGGGCGCCTGGCCGATCGTATCGGTCGTCGCCCTGCCCTGCTATGCGGCCTGGCCGTGTTCGCACTGGCCGCCTGCGGCGGCCTGCTGGCCAGCACCTTCGGCCAGGTCCTGCTGGCACAGGCACTGGCCGCACTGGGTGCGGCGGCGGCCTCGGTGGTAACCCAGACCGTACTGCGCGACCACCTGCAGGGACCCGCGTTGGCGCAGGCGTTCTCCTGGATCGGCATGGCCCTGGCCCTGAGCCCGGCCATCGGCCTTGCACTGGGCACGCTGCTGGTCGCCGCCCATGGCTATGTCGGCGTACAGTCCGGCCTGCTGCTGATCGCTGCCCTGCTGGCAGTCGCATGCCTGACGGGCCTGCGCGAAAGCCGCCCTGCACAGATCCCGCACGTGCCCATGCTGCCGCTGCTGCGGGAACTGCTGCGCGATCGCTGGATCTGGTCACACGCGTTGCTGGTGATGGCCTTCAACGTGGCGATGTACAGCTGGTATGTGCTCGGCCCCTTCGTGTTTGCGCGCCTGCACTGGCCAGTCACCTGGTTCGGCGCCAGCGGCGCGGTGCTGGCACTGGGCTCGGCACTGGGCGCGTGGGGCAATGGCCGCCTGCTGCGTGCAGGCGTTGCCGCAACCACGCGTATCCGCATCGCCGCAGTACTGGTTCTGACGGGAGGCCTGCTGGCCGCGCTGCTGCATGATCACCCTGCCCTGATCGCGGCGATGGTGCCGGTGGTGACGGGCTTCGGCCTTGCCATTCCCAATGTGCTCGGCCAGGCCCTGCGCGGCTATCCACACTGTCTCGGCAGCGCAGGCGCGCTGTTCGGCCTGCTCTACTACCTGTTGATCGGTGCGGCAATGGCGCTGGTCGGTGCAGTGCAGATGCTGGCACCGACCGTTATCGCGTGTGGCCTGCTGGCCTTGTGGCTGCAACGGCGGCGTCCCGCTGCAGCCTAGGAATTGCTGCAAAAGCAGCGCACTGTGCTGGCCTTCCGGGAACGGCTTTGATTCCCCGGCTATCGTGCGCGCGCTCCCACACAAGGCAGATGCCCATGATCACCATCACCGCCGAACAGGCCCGCGCCAACGTCGATGCCGCCAAGCGCCCGATCGAACTGTTCTACCGCGATCTCGACAACGCCATCCAGATCGGCTCGGAAAATGGCCGCCGCTACATCGTGTTCGGCTTCAGCCAGGTGATGGCCAGCGAGCAGCTCGTCGAAGACGTGGTCGCACAGCTGCTGAAGAATGGTTTCGGTGTCGAACGGTTGTTGAGCGATTCCGAACAGCACTACATCCGCATCAGCTGGGGAACTGCCGCGCCGTCGCGCCTCAGCGCCGGCTGAGGGTGAACGCGGTGCCGTCCACGCCCAGATCCCAGCCCTTGCCGGTACCGGACAGGGCCAGCGAGATGTCGCCCTTGGTCATCACCTGCGCGTTGCTGGACTTCACCGCACCGGCATGCGCGCCCACCGAGGCGTAAGTACCCAGCAGCTCGTTGACGCTGACTGCGCCGGTGAAGCTGCCACGTCCGTTGGTGATCTTCGACTTGCCCACGGTCAGGCCGCCGCCCTTCATCTGGATGCGCACCGGCATGCTGGCGCCATTGCTGCAGGTGACCGTGCCATTGCCGGATGCAGTCTTGTAGATCAGCGACCAGCCAGAGAGGTTGTAGCGCAGCTCACAGTCGAGGTTGCCAGCGGCGTGCGCGGCCGGGGCCAGCGATGCGGCAGACAGGGCAAGCAGCAGGGCGAAGGGCTTGTTCATGGCAGGACTTCCAGTTCGGTCGGACTGCCGGCGAATCTAGCAGCGCGCGCGTGCACGCTGGATGCAGGCGCACGCGCTGGTGCAGCAGTGTTCAGGCCGGTGCTCAGGCCTGTTCGTCCAGGTGGAAGGCATCGGCATCGAGCATCGCCGGGAAACGCGCGCGGTGTGCGGCCAGCGCCTCGGCCGAGATGGTGGTGGTGACCACCTGTTCGCGCTCGCGGATCTCCACCTGCGGCTGGCCGAGGAAATCCAGCACCGCGCTGTCGCCTGCGTAGTGCAGCCCGTTGCCATCGACACCGACGCGGTTCACCGCTGCCACGAAGCACAGGTTCTCGATCGCCCGCGCACGCAGCAGGGTCTTCCACGCATAGGCGCGCGCCGACGGCCAGTTGGCGACGAAGATCTGCAGGTCGAAATCCAGCTGCTGCGGACGCTCCACGTTGTAGCGGTTGCGGCAGAACACCGGGAAACGCAGGTCGTAGCAGACCTGCGGATTGATCCGCCAGCCCTTCCATTCCACGCTCAGGCGGTCGCGACCGGCGGCATAGCGCTCGTGCTCGCCGCCGTAACGGAACAGGTGGCGCTTGTCGTAGTACTGCAGGTCGCCATCGGGCGTGGCGAACAGCAGGCGGTTGTAGACGCCCTCGCCGTCGCGCAGCTGCACGCTGCCGATCACCGCCGCGTTCAAGGTCCTGGCCTGTTCGCGCACCCAGGCCACGGTCGGGCCGTCCATGCCTTCGGCCTGGGCAATGGCGTCGTTGGAGAAACCACTGGTGAAGGTCTCCGGAAGGATCACCAGGTCAGTGGTGCCGGCCAGCGGTGCGAGCAGCGCGCCGTAGTAGGCGCGGTTGCCGGCCGGATCGTGCCAGCGGGTGTCGCCCTGGACGAGGGAAATGCGCAGGTCCTGCATGTTCAAGCCTCGCTCAGAGCAGGCGCAGGCGTTCGATCGCCGCGTCCATCGTTGCTTCATTCTTGGCAAAGCACAGGCGCACCAGGCGCTGGCCGGCCGGCGGGTTTTCGTAGAACGGCGACAGCGGGATCGCGGTCACGCCCTTCTCGATGGTCAGCCACTTCACGAACTCATGGTCCGGCAGGTCGCTGATGGCCGAGTAGTCGACCAGCTGGAAGTAGCCGCCGGGGACCGGCAGCGCCTTCAGGCGGGTGCCGGCCAGCTGCTCGCGGAAACGGTCGCGCTTGGCCTGGTAGAACGCGCCCAGCTCCAGGTGGTGTTCGGGTTCGTCGCGGATCATCGCGGCGAAGCCGTACTGCGCCGGGCCGAAGCTGGTGAAGGTGTTGTACTGGTGCACCTTGCGGAACTCGGCGGTCAGTGCCGGCGGTGCGATCGCATAGCCGATCTTCCAGCCGGTGCAGTGATAGGTCTTGCCGAAGCTGGAGATGACGAACGCGCGCTCGCGCAGTTCCGGGTAGCGCAGCGCCGATTCATGGCGGCGGCCGTCGTAGATGATGTGTTCGTACACCTCATCGGAGATCAGGTAGATCTGCGTGCCACGCAGCAGCTCGGCCAGTGCCTGCATGTCCTGCGCCGACAGCATCGCGCCGGACGGGTTGTGCGGGGTGTTGACGATCAGCATGCGGGTGCGCGGGGTGATCGCCGCACGCACGCGGTCCCAGTCGACCGCGAAGGTCTGCGGATCCAGCGACACATGCACGGCCTTGGCACCGGCCAGGTCGATCGCCGGTTCATAGCAGTCATACGCCGGGTCGAGCACGATCACTTCCTCGCCGGCACGCACCACGGCGTGGATGGCGTTGAAGATGGCCTCGGTACCGCCACTGGTGACGGTGATCTCGCTGTCCGCATCGACCTGCGCGCCGTAGCAGTCCAGTGCCTTCTGCGCGATGGCCTGGCGCAGCGGCGCCACGCCGGTCATCGGCGGGTACTGGTTCAGCCCGGCGGCCATCGCCCTGGCGGTCTCGTCGATCAGGCGCTGCGGCGCCGAAAAGTCCGGGAAACCCTGGCCCAGGTTGACTGCGCCGTGTTCGGCGGCGAGCTGGGACATCACGGTGAAGATCGTGGTACCGACCTTGGGCAGCTTGGTGTTCGGTTGCATCGGCCTGGGCTGTGGGGGAACAGGCCTGCGAGTTTACGCAATCCGCGCGTCGGTAGTGCCGGCCGCTGGCCGGCACTCCTGGGACGATCTGCGGCGCCGGGTCGCATCTGCCGGCCAGCGGCCGGCACTACCATCGGCATTCACCGCTACAATTGCCATCGCACTCCGGCATGAAGACCCCTGCCCCTTGAACACCCCTGCATTGCTGGCCGCCAGCGGCCTGAGCTTCTCCCGCAATGACGAGCCGGTGTTCGGCCCGCTGGACTTCCATGTGGACGCCGGCGAAGCCCTGCTGGTGCAGGGCGGCAATGGCGCCGGCAAGACCACCCTGCTGCGCGTGCTGGCCGGCCTGGCCCGGCCCGGCGCCGGCCAGGTGCGGATCGACGGCAAGCCGGCGAGCAATGCCGAACGTGCACGCTACGTGGCCTACCTCAGCCATCTGCCGGCCCTGAAGCCAGACCTGGACACGCTGGAGAACCTGCACTTCCTGTGCGGCCTGCATGGACGGCGTGCGCGGCAGATGCCCGGCAACGCGCTGGCCATCGTGGGCCTGGCCGGTTATGAGGACACCCTCGTTCGGCATCTGTCCGCCGGGCAGAAGCGGCGGCTGGCACTGGCACGCATCTGGCTGTCGCCGGCGCCGCTGTGGCTGCTGGACGAGCCCTATGCCAACCTCGACCTGGAGGGCATCACCCTGGTCAACCGGATGATCTCGGCGCACCTGCGTGCCGGCGGCGCTGCGCTGGTCACCACCCATGGCGCCTATGCCGCACCGCCGGTGCGTACCCGCCAGCTCGACCTCGGCGGTGCCGCATGATCGCGCCGGGTACCGAGCCAGGCCTGTGGCAGACCGCAGGCGCCCTGCTCAAGCGCGACCTGCGCCTGCTCTGGCGCCGCCGCGGCGATGCGCTGCAACCCCTGCTGTTCGCGGTGCTGGTAGTGGTGCTGTTCGCGCTGGCCCAAGGCCGCGAACCACAGCTGCTGGCCGCCACCGCGGGCGCGGTGCTGTGGCTGGCCGTGCTGCTGGCGGGACAGCTGTCGCTGGATTCACTGTTCCGTTCCGACGCCGAAGATGGCTCGCTGGAACAGTGGCTGCTGGCGCCGGTGCCGCTGGCCTGGCTGGTGCTGGTGCGCGTGCTGCTGCACTGGGCGACCACTGCGCTGCCGCTGATCGTGGTCAGCCCGCTGTTGGCCGAAATGCTGCATCTGCCGCATGACCAGCTGCCGATGTTGCTGGCATCGTTGCTGCTGGGAACGCCGTTGCTGAGCCTGATCGGTGGCGTGGTCGCCGCACTGACCGTTGGCATCCGACGCTCTGGTATTCTCGTGGCGCTGCTGTCGCTGCCGCTGTACGTGCCGGTGCTTGTGTTCGGCGCCGGCAGCCTGGCGGCAGCCGGACGCGGGCAGGATCCGGTCGGTGCGCTGCTGATGCTGGGCGCTGGCCTGCTGCTCGCGCTGGTGCTGGCTCCGCTGGCCACTGCCGCTGCAATACGTATTTCTCTGAGTTGACCGAGCTGAGAGCCAATCCACCCCTGCTGGATAGCCGCCACGCATGAATCCGATTGTCCGCTGGTTCCACCAACTCGGTTCGCCTCCCACGTTCGACCGTTTCGCTGCCCGCTGGTCGCGGGTGTTCTACCTCGCGGCGGTGCCGGTACTGCTGGTCGGCATGTGGCAGGCGCTGCTGGTGGTGCCGCCGGAAGCCAAGCAGCTGGACAGCTTCCGCATCCTTTACATCCACGTGCCCAGTGCCTGGATGAGCCTGTTCGTATTCGCGCTGATGGCGCTGTATGCCGCCATCGCGCTGATCTGGCGGATCAAGGTCTGCGAGATCCTGGCCATGGCCTGCGCGCCGATGGGCGCCGGTTTCACCCTGATCACCCTGCTGACCGGCAGCATCTGGGGCAAGGGCACCTGGGGCACCTGGTGGGACTGGGACCCGCGCATGACCAGCGAGCTGGTGCTGCTGTTCCTGTACCTGGGCGTGATCGGCCTCTACCACGCCATCGAGGACCGCCGCAGCGCCGCACGTGCGGCGGGACTGCTGGCCATCGTCGGCGTCAGCCTGCTGCCGGTGATCCGCTATTCGGTGGACTGGTGGGGCGGCCTGCATCAGCGCCAGTCGATCAACGTGTTCGGTGAATCGGCGATCAGCAGCGCGATGATCGCGCCGCTGTGGTGGATGGTGATCGGCACCAAGTTCTGGTTCGCCGGTTCGGTGCTGGCCAAGGCGCGCGCCGACAATCTCGACCGCGAGGCCGGCAAGGCCTGGGTCGGTGGACGCGTCGGTGCCGAACGCCCGGTCCGGGAGGCCCAGCCATGACCCACCTTCCCTATGTGATCGGCGCCTACGCCGTGTTCGTGCTGGTGCTCGGCGCCGACGCCATCGGTTCGTGGCTGCGCCTGCGCGTGGCACGCCGGCTGGCACTGGCCCGCCAGCAGCGTCAGCAGACCCGCGCCGGCAGGCAGGACGCAGCTGTGCCGCTGTCGACGGAGCTGGAACGATGACCCCGGTACAGCGTCGCCGCTTGGCATGGGTGCTGCTGGCCCTGCTCGCCTCCGGCCTGGCCACTGCGCTGGTGGCGATGGCACTGGAGCGCAACATTGCCTACCTGTACACGCCTTCGGAAGTGCTGCGCGGTGATGTCGATGCGCAGTCGCGCTTCCGCTTGGGCGGCATGGTGGTGAAGGGCTCTTTCAATCGGCCGGTCGGCTCGCTGGAAGCACGTTTCGAAGTGACCGACGGCGACGCGCAGCTGGCAGTGACCACCTCGCGGATCCTGCCGGACATGTTCGCCGAAGGCACGGCGGTGGTCGCCAGCGGCCGCCTGCAGGACGGCACCTTCGTCGCCGACGAAGTGCTGGCCAAGCACGATGAGAAGTACGTGCCGAAGGAAGTGGCCGACAAGATGGGCGATGCCCACCGCAAGCACGATGTGCCGGTGACGGCCCCCGAGGTGCGCTGAGTGCTGCCCGAACTGGGTCAGATCCTGCTGATGTGCGCATTGCTGGCCTCGCTGCTGCAGGCCGGCCTGCCGCTGCTCGGCGCACATCGCAACAACACGGCATGGATGGCGGTCGCACGGCCAGCCGCGCTCGCGCAGCTGCTGCTGCTCGCCGGCGCGTTCGCGGTGCTGACCGCCGCGTTCGTGCAGCAGGATTTCTCAGTGCGCTACGTGGCCGAGAACTCCAATTCGCTGCTGCCGATGATCTACCGCTATTCGGCGGTCTGGGGCGCGCATGAAGGCTCACTGCTGATGTGGGCGCTGGTGCTGGCATTGTGGACCGGCGCGGTGGCGCTGTTCTCCCGGCACCTGCCGGCACCGGTGCAGGCGCGTGTACTGGCGGTGATGGGCATCGTCAGCGTCGGCTTCCTCGCCTTCCTGATCTTCACTTCCAACCCGTTCCTGCGCCTGAACCCGGCGCCGCTGGAAGGACGCGATCTCAACCCACTGCTGCAGGACCCGGGGCTGATCATCCATCCACCGATGCTGTACATCGGTTACGTGGGTTTCGCCGTTCCGTTCGCATTCGCGGTGGCGGCGCTGCTGGAAGGTCGCGTGGATGCGCGCTGGCTGCGCTGGACGCGGCCGTGGACGAACGTCGCGTGGGGCTTCCTGACCCTGGGCATCGCGCTGGGCAGCTGG
Source organism: Stenotrophomonas sp. YJH_SMC_6 (assembly GCF_059371335.1). Taxonomy (NCBI): domain Bacteria; kingdom Pseudomonadati; phylum Pseudomonadota; class Gammaproteobacteria; order Lysobacterales; family Lysobacteraceae; genus Stenotrophomonas; species Stenotrophomonas sp. YJH_SMC_6. The sequence goes on from NZ_JCAFUM010000019.1 coordinate 26,469, forward strand.
TGGGCCTACTACGAGCTGGGCTGGGGTGGCTGGTGGTTCTGGGACCCGGTGGAAAATGCCAGCTTCATGCCCTGGCTGGTCGGCGCGGCACTGATCCATTCGCAGGCGGTCACTGAGAAGCGCGGCACCTTCGGCAGCTGGACCCTGCTGCTGGCGATCGCCGCCTTCGCGCTGTCGCTGCTGGGCACCTTCCTGGTGCGCTCCGGTGTGCTGACCAGCGTGCATTCGTTCGCTGCCGATCCCTCGCGCGGCCTGTTCATCCTGGTGTTCCTGTCGGTGCTGGTCGGCGGCAGCCTGCTGCTGTACGCGCTGCGCGCCAGCCAGCTGAGCGTGGATGCCGACGACCCGCGCCGTGGTTTCACCGCCACCTCGCGCGAGACCCTGCTGCTGGCCAACAACCTGCTGCTGGCCACGGCCTGCGCGATGGTGCTGCTCGGCACGCTGTATCCGTTGCTGGCCGATGCGCTGTCGCTGGGCAAGATCTCGGTCGGCCCGCCCTACTTCGGCAGCCTGTTCCTGCTGCTGATGGCGCCAATGATCCTGCTGCTGCCGTTCGGCCCACTGGTGAAATGGCAGCATGACCAGCCCTCGCGCGCCTTCGCGCTGCTGGCACCGTGGCTGGGCCTGGCGCTGCTGCTGGGCGCGATGGCCTGGTGGCAGGCGCCGCAGAACGGCTGGAAGGCCGGCATCGGCGTGGCCGCTGCGGCCTGGGTCGCACTCGGTACCGCACGCTTCGTCTGGCAGCGACTGCGCGGCAACGGCCGCTTCACCGCCGAAATGCTCGGCATGATCGTTGCCCACGCCGGCATCGCCGTGTTCCTGGCCGGCGCGCTGCTGGTGGAAGCCTTGAACGTGCAGCGCGAAGTGGCGCTGGCCCCGGGTCAGCAGCTGGTGGTCGGTCGCTACGAAGTGCGCTTCGAGGGCGTGGACCATCGCGAAGGCCCCAATTTCATCGCCGACCGCGGTCACCTGCGGGTGTTCCGCGACGGCCGCGAACTGGCCCTGCTGCACCCGGAGAAGCGCCAGTACGCCAGCGGCGGCCAAGTGATGACCGAGGCCGGCATCGATGCACGCTTCGACGGCGATGTCTACGTGGCATTGGGCGAGCCGCTGGGCAACAATGCATGGGCGGTACGGGTGCACATCAAGCCGTTCGTGCGCTGGATCTGGCTGGGCGCGCTGCTGATGGCCCTGGGCGGATTCATCGCCGCCGCCGACCGCCGTTTCCGTCGTCCGTAGGAGTTTCCATGTCCGAGTCCCCCGCCCCGCGCCCCTCCCGCCCGCTGCCGCCGGTAGCCATCGTGATCGGCGTGCTGTTTTTCTTCGGCCTGCTCGGGCTGATGATCTACGGGGTTATGAAATCGGGTGATCCGCAGCGCGACGTGCTGCCATCGGCGCTGATCGACAAGCCGGCGCCAGCGTTCGCGCTGCCGGTGCTGCACGACCCGGAAATGATCGTGCACAGCGACGAACTGCGTGGCGCGCCGTACCTGTTGAACGTGTGGGGCAGCTGGTGCGCGGCCTGCCGCGAGGAACACCCGGTGCTGACCCGTTTCGCCGAGAGCAAGCGCGTGCGCGTGATCGGCTACAACTGGAAGGATGAACCGACCGATGCCCTGCATTGGCTGGAACAGCTGGGCAACCCGTTCATGGTCGTGCTCAGCGACGTGGAAGGCCGCACCGCGATCGACTGGGGCGTGACCGCCGCACCGGAAACCTTCCTTGTCGACGGCAGCGGCATCGTGCGCTGGAAGTACAGCGGTGCGATGACCCAGCGCGTGGTCGACGAGAAGCTGATCCCGGCGCTGGAGAAGATCGAGAAGGCCCAGGGCAATGCCGGCAGCACGTTGCACACGGCGCCCTGAGCCCATGCGCTGGCTGCTGGCGCTGCTGCTCCTGATGCTGCCGCTGGCCGCGCTGGCACAGCAGCCGCTGCATGATCCGCAGCCGCTGCAGTTCCGCGATGGCGCCGAAGAACGCCGCTTCCACGACCTGGCCGCGCAGCTGCGCTGCGTGCAGTGCCAGAACCAGTCGCTGGCCGATTCCAACGCGCAGATCGCGCAGGACCTGCGCCGCGAGGTGCTGCAGCTGATGCAGCAGGGCCACGACGACGCGCAGATCAAGCAGTTCCTGGTCGCGCGCTACGGTGAGTTCGTGCTCTATCAGCCACCGTTGCAGCCGGGCACCTGGCTGCTGTGGGGCGGTCCCCTGCTGATGCTCGGTGCGGGTGCTCTGGTGGTGCTGGGCATCGTCCGCCGCCGTGGCCGTACGGTTGGCGCCGCAGCGGCCGGCAAGGCCGATGAAGGAGACGGATGGTGAGCCATTGGCTGCCGATGCTGGCCGGTCTGGTTGCTGCGTTGATGGCAGCGCTGGTGCTGTGGCCGCTGCGCCACTCTGGCCGCCGCGGTTTCGTGGTCGGCGTGTTCGCACTGGGCGTGGCCGGTGCCTGCCTGTATCTGCTGGTCGGTGATCCGCGTGCAGCACAGGTGCAACCGACGCCTTCGGTAGCCACCCTGCGCGATGGCGTGCAGGCCCTGCAGGATGCACTGAAGCGTGACCCACAGCGGGCCGATGGCTGGGCGCTGCTGGGCCGGTCGCAAGCCGAACTGGGCAATGCCGCAGCCGCGGCGGACGCGTTCGCGCGGGCCGCCACTCTCGCCCCGGAAGACCCCGGCGTGCTGGTGGAGGCGGCGCAGGCACGTGCGCAGGCCGATGCCGGCAAGCAGTTCGATGACACGGCGATGGCCTGGCTGCAGCAGGCGCGTGCGCTGGCGCCCGATGCCGAGCGTGCCAGCTGGCTGCTGGGTATCGCCCTGCGCCAGCGCGGAAAGAATGCCGAGGCCGCAGATGTGTGGAGCGGCCTGCTGCCACGGCTTGAGCCCGGCGCCGCGCAGGCGCTGCAGGCGCAGATCGCCATCGCCCGTGAAGCCGCCGGTCAGCCGTCCGATGCAGCCGTTGCGGCGCCACCGGCGCTGTTGCAGGTGCGCGTGCAGTTGCCTGCGTTGAAGGGCACCGAGTGGCCGGCCAGCACCCAGGTATTCGTGCTGGCCCGCGCCGTGGGTGGACCGCCGATGCCGGTGGCCGCACGCAAGCTGCCCTTGGCCGGATTCCCGGCCACGGTCGGGCTGGGTGACGCTGACAGCCCGATGCCAACCGCACCGCTGTCGGCCCATCGCGAAGTGGAAGTGCTGGCACGCATCTCGCGCACCGGCAGCGCCAACCGCAGCGAAGATGACCTGCAGAGCGTGCCGGTGAAGGTGAGCCTGCCCCACGACGGTGTTGTGGAGCTGCGCTTCCCGTAACGCGCCGCGGTAGTGCCGGGCGCTGGCCGGCAACCTCATGAATCGTGATGCGCCTGCGAGGTTGCCGGCCAGCGGCCGGCACTACCTGCATCGCCGATGGAAACCAGCGTGTCGCCAGCTCCACATGCGGCCCCGCTAGAATGCCTGCATGACCGAATTCATCCCGCCCGGCACCCGCTTCCACGCCCTGCCCTCGCCCTTCCCGTTCAAGCGCGGCGGCGCCCTGCACGGCGCGCGCGTCGCCTATGAGACCTGGGGAACACTGGCGGCCGACGCCAGCAACGCGATCCTGATCGTGACCGGCCTCTCGCCGGATGCACATGCGGCAGCCAACGACGCCAACCCGGCAGCGGGCTGGTGGGAAGGCATGGTCGGACCCGGCAAGGCGATCGATACCGACCGCTGGTTCGTGGTCTGCGTGAACTCGCTGGGCAGCTGCAAGGGCTCGACCGGTCCGGCCTCGCTCAACCCGGCCACCGGCCAACCGTATCGTCTCGACTTCCCCGAGCTGTCGATCGAAGACGGCGCGCGCGCCGCGATCGAAGTCGTGCGCGCCCTGGGCATCGAACAGCTGGCCTGCGTGGTCGGCAATTCGATGGGCGGCATGACCGCGCTGGCCGTGCTGATGCTTCACCCGGGCATCGCGCGCAGCCACGTCAACATTTCCGGCAGTGCGCAGGCGCTGCCGTTCTCCATCGCGATCCGCTCGCTGCAGCGCGAAGCGATCCGCCTTGATCCACGCTGGAATGGTGGCCACTACGACGACGACGCGTATCCCGAGTCCGGCATGCGCATGGCGCGCAAGCTGGGCGTGATCACCTACCGCTCGGCACTGGAATGGGATGGCCGCTTCGGCCGCGTGCGGCTGGATTCGGACCAGACCGACGACGATCCGTTCGGTCTGGAATTCCAGGTGGAAAGCTACCTGGAAGGCCACGCACGGCGCTTCGTGCGTTTCTTCGACCCCAACTGCTATCTGTACCTGAGCCGCTCGATGGACTGGTTCGACCTGGCCGAGTATGCCGATGGCGATGTGCTGGCCGGGCTGGCGAAGATCCGGGTGGAGAAGGCGCTGGCCATCGGCGCCAACACCGACATCCTGTTCCCGGTGCAGCAGCAGCAACAGGTCGCCGATGGCCTGCGTGCCGGAGGCGCTGACGCCCATTTCATCGGATTGGAGTCACCGCAGGGTCACGACGCCTTCCTGGTCGATTTCGAGCGTTTCGGCCCCGCCGTGCGCGGCTTCCTCGACGCGCTGTAAGTGGCGTGGCGGCGTAACCTCGCGTTGGCCGCGTTCGGCGCGTTGATCGCGCTGATGGTCAGCGGTGTGCTGCCGCTGTGGCTGGGCGGCTGGTGCATGCTGACCAGCGCGGTGTCGTTCGCGCTGTACGGCCAGGACAAGCGCGCGGCGCAGCGAAAGCAATGGCGCATTCCCGAACGCACCCTGCAACTGCTGGCCTTTGCCGGTGGCTGGCCGGGCGCGCTGCTGGGCCAGGCGCTGTTCCGACACAAGCACCGCAAGGCCGCATTCCAGTGGGTGTTCTGGTTGTGCGTGCTGGCCAACGTGGCCTCGATCGCGGTGATGCTGCGCGAGTTCTCGCGGTAACCGTTCGAATGGGTAATGCCGGCCGCTGGCCGGCAATTCCGTGTCCGTATCAGGCGCCATGAGGTTGCCGGCCAGCGGCCGGCACTACCGGTTCACGCTTCGCGGACCAGAGCCCCGTCGCGCAACCGGTACTGCGCATCGACCACGCCTTCGGGCAGGTCGTCGTGGGTGATCATCAACAGGCTGCGCCCGTCCAGCAAACCGGAAAGGTCCTGCAACAGCGCGCGTGCGGTATCCACGTCGAGGCCTTCGGTCGGTTCGTCCAGCAGCAGGATCGGCGCATTGCGCAGCAGTGCACGGGCCAACGCCAACCGCCGCGCCTGCCCGGCCGACATCGTCGCGCCGTTCTCGCCCACCCAGGCCTGCAGGCCGCCGTTGCGCTCGGCCCATTCGCCCAGGCGCACGCGGCGCAGCACCGCCCACAAGGCGGCGTCGCTGGCATCGGGATCACCCAACCGCAGGTTCTCGGCCACGCTGCCGGCAAACACCGGCGCGTTCTGCGGCAGCCACGCCAGTTGCCGGTGCCATTCGGCCTGGGCGAAATCACGCAGGTCGCGGCCACCGTAGGTCAGCCGTCCCTGCTGCGGATCCCACAGCCGCAGCAGCAGGCTCGACAGCGTGGTCTTGCCACTGCCGCTGTCGCCGCGAATCGCGATGCGTTCGCCTGGCGCCAGGGTCAGCTGCAGGCCGGACAACACCGGCCGCGCGCCGCCTGGCCACTGGAAATGCACGTCATCCCAATGCACGCGCGCAGCCGGCGGCACCACCTGTGGCGCCTGCGGATCGTCCACCGTCGGCGGTTGCTCGACGATCGCCTGCAGGCGATCGGCGGCAATGCGCCCGGACTGCAGCGACTGCCAGGCCAGGCCCATGCCGGCCCACAGCTCGACCAACGCCACGGTGAGGAACACCAAACCTGCGGCCATTTCCGGTGCGATGCGCTGCTGCTCGGCCGCGTGCAGGGCCAACGCCAGCATCGCCACCAGGCCCAGCCCCGCCACCAGGCCGTGCAGGGTCGAGGCCGCGATCAGGCGCCAGCGGCGGCGGCGGTCACGCGAGGCCAGCTGCTTGGCTGCCACGCGCACCTTCAGCTGCCACGCTGCATCGGCATGCAGCGCGGCCAGGTCACCCGCACCTTCCAACCCTTCAAAGGCCGCGGTGCGCAATGCGGCACGGTGCGCGGCACGGTCGGCCTCTTCGTCGTCATGGCCACGCACGCCCAGCCACGGCACGCCGAAGGCGATCAGCAGCGCCAGCACCGCCAGCAGCACCGCAGCCGACGGCAGGATCAGTGCTGCCGAAACGATCGCGACCAGCGACAATCCGCCCAACGCCAGCAGCGGCCCGATCGCACGCACCAGCAGGCCGTCCACTTCACCGATGTCGCCGAGCAGGCGCGCCAGAAGGTCGCCGGTGCGCGTAGCCCCCAACCGTGCGGGTGCCAGCGGCAACGCGCGGCGGAAGAACCACACGCGCAGGTCGCGGGCGATGCGCAGCGTGGCGTCGTGGCCGACCAGCTTCTCGAAATAGCGCGACACGATGCGCGCCATCGTCAGCCCGCGTATGCCCGCGGACGGTGAGAAGAAGTTGAAGCCTTGGCCGAGGCCGGCCGCACCAGCCAACGCGGCGGCGGTGAGAAAGCCACCGGACAGGCCGAGCAATGCGGTGCCGGCCAGCATGGTGGTCCACAGCAGCAGCACGGTCAGCAGCAGGCGCGGCCGATGGCGCAGAAACACCGCGCGCAGCGAATCAGGCGAACGGCTCATGCGCGCACCGCCTGTGCCGGTTCGACCAGGCGCCCTTCCGGCAGCAGCAGGCAGCGGTCGGCCCAGGCGATCACCGCCGGGCTGTGGGTGGCGACCACCACACTGCGACCCCGCGCATAGGCAGCCAGGCTGCGCAGCAGTGCGGCCTCGGTATCGGCGTCGAGAAACGCGGTGGGTTCGTCCAGCAACAGGACCTGCGGGTCGCGCAGCAACAACCGGGCCAGGCCGATACGACGGGCTTCGCCGCCGGACAGGCCGAAGCCACGTTCGCCGATCACCGTGTCCAGGCCCTGTGGCAGGCGCTGTGCGAACTGCAGCACCTGCGCGGCCTCGGCCACCGCGCGCAGCCGCGCATCGCTGGCACCGGGATCAGCCAGCCGCAGGTTGTCGGCGATGCTGCCGTGGAACAGGTAGGGGCGCTGGCTGGCATAAGCCACCTGCACGCCAGGCCGCAGCTGCAGCTTGCCGGCGCGCGGCGGCAGCCAGCCGGCCAGCGCTTCCAGCAGGGTGCTTTTACCGGAGCCGCTGGGACCAACCAGGGCCAGGCGCTGGCCCGGCTCCAGCCGCAGGTCCAGATCCTGCAGCACATCCTGCGGCGCGCCCAGCGGGCGCAGCACCAGCCCTTGTGCCTGCAGCGGCGGCAACGCGGCCTCGGCCGGCTCCACCGCCAGCGGTGCAACCTCGTTCTCGACCAGGCCCTGCTCATCGGGCAGCGACTGCAGCAGGCGCTCCACTTCGGCGGCGGCGGCCAGTGCATTGGCGCGATCATGGTAGTGCGCGGCCAGCCGTCGCAGCGGCGCATAGAATTCCGGTGCCAGCAGCAGGCAGAACAGCCCCGCACCCAGCGTCGGCACCGCTGCATGCAGCGACATCATGCCCAGATAGCTCAGGCCCAGGTACAGCGCCACCATCGCCACGCTCACCGAGGCGAAGAATTCCAGCACCGTGGACGACAGGAAGGCAATCCGCAGCACCTTCAGCGTGCGCACGCGCACGCCTTCAGCGGCGGCCTCGATACCCTCCAGCTCGGCGTCACCGCGGCCATACAGGCGTAGCAGGCCCAGGCCCTTGATCCGGTCGGCGAAATGGCCGCTCATGCGTGCCAGCTCACCCAGCTGCGCACGGCCGGCCGCTTCGGCGCCCCAGCCCACCAGCATCATGAAGAACGGCACCAGTGGCGCGGTGAACAGCAGGATCAGCGCCACCACCCAGTCCACCCAGGCCACCGCGGCCAGGATCAGCAGCGGCACCACCACCACTTCAGTGCGCACCGGCAGGAAGCCGCTGTAATAGCTCTCGATCGCATCACCGTGATGCAGCATCAGTTCGCCCAGTTCGCCGGTGCGGCGCTGCCGCAGCCACAGTGGGCCGTGGCCCAGCAGGCGTGCGAACACGCGTTCGCGCAATGCCAGGCGTGCGGCGTCGGCCACGTCACCGGCGGCGGCCTGGGTGGCGCTGCCCAGCAGGGTGCGCAGCACCAGGATCACCGCCAATCCCGCCAGCACCGGCAGGCCAGAGGCCAGCGGCACGCGCTCCACCAGCACCTGCTGCACCAGCCAGGCGATGGCGGCAGCCTGGCCGATCAACAGTGCGCCGGACAGGCTGATGCACAGCGCGGCCAGGCGCTGGCGGCCCCGGGCGGAGCGTGCCAGGTCGGCCAGCCAGGCCGTGCGCACACGCCGCTGGCGGGCGGTTTCAGCTTCCGGGGACAGGCCATCAGGGGTCGTTTCGGCAGCGCTCAAGAGGTCTTCACGGGCAACGGGGGAGACACGGCATTGTAGGCGCAGGCAATAGCCCGCCCCTGCGGCCGGCGGTCGCAGTCTTCATCAGGTTGGCATACGATCAACCGGGGCACCTGTTCATACATTGATCTGGATCAAGGCTGTTTGAAGTAGTCGGTCACATCATTCACGTCGTAGACCACCCTTCCCGCCACCTGCAACGGCACTATCCAACGAGGTAGCCAGGCCATGATTGATCAGACAGTCGTAGAACTGTCGCGGCTGCAATTCGCGCTGACCGCGATGTACCACTTCCTATTCGTACCGCTCACCCTCGGCCTGTCCTTCATGGTGGCCATCATGGAGAGCGTGTATGTGATGACCGGCAAGGAGATCTGGCGCAGGATGACCCTGTTCTGGGGCGTCCTGTTCGGCATCAACTTTGCCATGGGCGTTGCCACCGGCATCGTCATGGAATTCCAGTTCGGCATGAACTGGTCCTACTACAGCCACTACGTGGGTGACATCTTCGGTGCGCCACTGGCCATCGAAGGCCTGATGGCGTTCTTCCTGGAAGCGACCTTCGTCGGCCTGTTCTTCTTCGGCTGGAACCGCCTGAGCAAGGTCAAGCACCTGATGGTGACCTGGCTGATGGCGCTGGGGACCAACCTGTCGGCGATCTGGATCCTGGTGGCCAATGGCTGGATGCAGAACCCGACCGGTGCGGTGTTCAACCCGGAAACCATGCGCATGGAAGTGGTCGACTTCATGGCGGTGGTGTTCAACCCGGTGGCGCAGGCCAAGTTCGTGCACACCGTCAGCGCCGGCTACGTGACCGGTGCGGTGTTCGTGATGGCGATCAGCGCGCTGTTCCTGCTGCGCAACAAGCACAAGGACCTGGCCCGTCGTTCGTTTGCGGTGGCCGCGGCGTTCGGCCTGCTGTCATCGCTGTCGGTGGTCGTGCTGGGTGACGAGAGCGGTTACGCCGCCAGCGAACACCAGAAGATGAAGCTGGCCGCGATCGAAGCGATGTGGGAGACCGAGCGTGCGCCGGCCGACTTCACCGCCTTCGGCATCCCGAACCAGGAGACCCACCAGAACGACTACGCGGTGAAGATCCCCTACCTGATGGGCCTGATCGCCACCCGCTCGTTGAACCAGCCGATTCCCGGCATCCTGGAACTGGTCGAGCGCGCCGAACACCGCGTGCGTGGCGGCCAGCTGGCCTACGGTGCATTGGAACGCCTGCGCGCCAACAAGAACGACGTTGAAGCGCGCGAGATGTTCGACCGTCACTGGCAGGACCTGGGCCACGGCCTGCTGCTCAAGCGCTATCGTGATGACATCCTCAACGCCACCCCGCAGGAAATCTCGCAGGCGGCGATGGACACGGTGCCGCGCGTGATGCCGTTGTTCTGGACCTTCCGCGTGATGGCCGGCCTCGGCTTCTACCTCATCGCTTTCTTCGCCCTGGCCTTCTACTACTCCTGCCGCAACAATTTCCAGGACAAGCGCTGGTTCCTCAAGCTGGCCCTGTGGACGCTGCCGGCACCGTGGATCGCGATCGAGTGCGGCTGGTTCGTGGCCGAGTATGGTCGCCAGCCGTGGGCGGTCGATGGCGTGCTGCCGACCTTCTATGCAGCATCGGGGCTGGCCCTGCATGAAATCGTGCTGACCCTGGCCGGCTTCACTGCCATCTACACCGCGCTGATCGTGGTCGAGATCAAGCTGATGCTCAAGGCGATCCGCAAGGGTCCGGACGAGGTGCTGCCGTCACTGCAGTCGCCCCAGCCGCATGCTTCCCACAATGCCTCGGCGCCGGCCGCCGGCCAGGCCTGAGGCAGGAGAACCAAGATGGATTTCATTCTTCTGGACTACACCACGCTGCGCGTGATCTGGTGGCTGCTGCTCGGCATCCTGCTGATCGGTTTCGCCGTGATGGATGGTTTCGACCTGGGCGTGGGCACCCTGCTGCCCTTCGTCGCCCGCAACGACGCTGAGCGCCGGCTGGTGATCAATACCATCGGTCCGGTATGGGAAGGCAACCAGGTGTGGCTGATCCTGGGCGGCGGCGCGATCTTCGCCGCATGGCCGCCGCTCTACGCGGTCAGCTTCTCCGGGTTCTACCTGGCGATGTTCGTGATCCTGTTCGCGCTGATCCTGCGACCGGTCGGCTTCAAGTTCCGCAGCAAGATGCCCAGCGAGCGCTGGCGCAACACCTGGGACTGGGCGCTGTTCATCGGTGGCTTCATCCCGGCGCTGATCATGGGCGTGGCGGTGGGCAACGTGGTGCTGGGCGTGCCGTTCCACTTCGATGACAGCATGCGCATCTTCTACACCGGCTCGTTCTTCGGCCTGCTGATGCCCTTCGCGCTGCTGGCCGGCCTGCTCAGCGTGTCGATGCTGGTCGCCCACGGTGCCGCCATGCTGGTGCTGAAGACCGACGGCCCGGTGGCCGAACGTGCGGCCCGTTTCGGCAGCATCGCCGCGATCATCGCCTTCGTGCTGTTCGCGGTGGGCGGTGCCTGGGTGGCCTTCGGCCTGCCGGGTTACCAGGTCACCTCGCAGGTGGTCACCGACGGCGCCACCAATCCGCTGCTGAAGACCGCCGAACTCGGCGCCGCCGGTGGCTGGATGCGCAACTACAGCGCCATGCCGGCCACGATCCTGGCGCCGCTGCTGGGCCTGGCCGGCCTGCTGGCCAGTGCGGTACTGCTGCGGGCCCGTCGCGGCGGCCTGGCCTTCATCGCCTCCGGGGCAGCCATCGCCGGCATCATCCTGACCGTCGGCTTTGCGATCTTCCCGTTCCTGCTGCCGTCCTCGAGCCAGCCCACCTCCAGCCTGACCGTGTGGGACGCCTCGTCCAGCCACCTGACCCTGTGGATCATGCTGCTGGCCACGGCGGTGTTCCTGCCGATCATCCTCGCCTACACCACCTGGGTGTACCGCGTGCTGAAGGGCAAGACCACCACCGAAGAGATGGGCAACAACCCGAACGCGTATTGATTGCTTGCACGTGTGCCGACCAACGGTCGGCACCTACCCGGAATGAAGGAGACTGATCATGTGGTATTTCGCCTGGATTCTCGGTGCCGGCCTCGCCTCGACGGTGGCCATCCTCAACGGCATGTGGTTCGAAGCCCGCGAGCAGAACCGCATCGAGAAGGAAAATCGTCGCTGAGCTGTAAAAAAGCCTTGCCGCCTTGGCCTTCACACGGTATCTTAGGCGGCTCCTTCGGGGTGTAGCTCAGTCTGGTAGAGCGCTACGTTCGGGACGTAGAGGTCGCAGGTTCGAATCCTGTCTCCCCGACCACTCACGTGGTCGCATTGAAGCCTGGTGAAGTCGTCCAGGCTTTTTTGTTCCCTGAAGTGGCACTGCTTCGGCAGTGTGAAGAAAACAGCATTCACCCCTTGCCGCCATCGGGGTGAATCGCTAGAATAGGCGGCTCCCTTCGGGGTGTAGCTCAGTCTGGTAGAGCGCTACGTTCGGGACGTAGAGGTCGCAGGTTCGAATCCTGTCTCCCCGACCACTTCGGTGGTCACCAAGAAGCCTGGAAGACATCACTGTCCTCCGGGTTTTTTTGTATCAGGGCACCTGGCCGCCCGCATGACGGGACCTTGCCGGAGCCCGCACGTACAATGGCCGCGCTGCCGGCCCGCCAGCAGCCCCCACCCCCACCTGCCGCTTCGGCGTAGACCGATGCCGGCGCTGCATGCCATTGCACCGGCGTGCGACACCTGCAAGGACCACCGATGAGTTCCTCCACTTCCGATTCGCCGTCGCTGCTGCACGGTCGTGTCCTCGCGTTTGCCGCGATCCTGCTGGCAGCGGTCAACCTGCGCACTGCGGTCACCTCGATCACCCCGCTGCTGGACGTGCTCGGCCAGCAGTTCGGCTTCGGCACCACCATGACCGGCGTGCTGGGCATGCTGCCGACCGCCTCGTTCGCGCTGTTCGGCGTGGCCACGCCGGCGCTGGCGCGGCGCCTGGGCCTGGAGCGCACCACGCTGCTGGCGATGGTGATGGCGATGGCCGGCCTGCTGCTGCGTTCCAGCGCCGGCAACGTCGGTACGCTGCTGTTGGGTTCGGTGCTGGCACTGGCCGGCATGGGCATCGGCAACGTGGTGGTGCCGCCGCTGGTGAAGCGCTATTTCGCCAACAAGGTCGGCACCATGAGCACGCTCTACATCAGCGTGCTGCAGCTGGGCACCATGCTGCCCGCATTGCTCGCGGTGCCGATGGCCAACGCCGCTGGCTGGCGCGTGTCGCTGGGCATGTGGGCACTGCTGGCACTGGCCGCAGCATTGCCGTGGCTGGTTCTGGCCAGGCGCGCACCGAAGCCGCAGGCAGATGCCACCGACCCGGCCGCACAGCCGCATGGGAAAGTCTGGCGCACCTCACTGGGCTGGAGCATGACGCTGATGTTCGGCATGACTTCGCTGATGACCTATTCGATGTTCACCTGGCTGCCACGCATCGTGGTCGAGGCCGGCGGCACACCGGCCTTTGGTGGCGTGATGGTGGCGGTGTTCTCGGCGCTCGGGCTGCTGCCGTCGCTGGTCATTCCATCCATGGCAGTTCGCATGCAGAACCCGTTCCCGCTGGTGCTGATCGGCTTCTTCTCGTTCGTGATCGCCTTCACCGGCCTGCTGCTGGCACCGATGAAGGCCCCCCTGCTGTGGGCGTGCCTGCTCGGCGTCGGTCCATCCACCTTCCCGCTGGCGCTGACCCTGATCAACCTGCGCACGCGCACCCCCACCGGCTCGGCGGCACTGTCCGGCTTCATGCAGGGCGTGGGTTACAGCTTCAGCTGTCTGGGGCCGTTCCTGGTCGGCTGGCTGCATACGGTCAGCAACGGCTGGACGCTCCCGTTCAGCTTCCTGTTCGGCTGCGCCACCCTGATGCTGTGCGCCTCCTGGGTGGCCTGCAAGCCGCGCAAGCTGGAAGACCTCTGGTAAGCCGCGCAGGGCCTCGCAACCGGCCCTACCTACCGCTCGTCAGCCCGTCTGCGCATTTTGACACCGGGCTGACAATTCCGGGCGGATAGTGCCCACGAATGCCCATCCTTGCCGCGTGCCGGCATCGGGCATGGGGGCGGCAGCGCCGCCCAGGCCGCCATTCGGTGTGCGGGGGACTCTCGTTTCAGACAAGACATTGCAGGTCGCTGTCCGGGTTTGTATCCGTCCTTGCTGGACGGGAATGCACGAAGGGAGTGACGCGGGCCACGGCCACGCCAAAAGCTGGCATGTGATGTGCGTCACATTTCTCAGGTTGTCTGGTTCGGAAGCCAAGGGGGTCCCCAATGGTTGTCCACCGCCGGCTGGCGCTCTGCGTCGGCCTTGCCTGTACCGCCCTGGCCTGGGCCAGCAGCGCTGCCCCGCCTGACCGCGAGGCGGCCCTGGCCGAGATCGGCCGCTACCGCGACCAGGCCCGCTGGCTGGATGCCCTCGGCGCGATCGAGCGCGCCAGCCAAGAGCAACCCAACGACGACCTGCTGTTCAAGCTGCGCGTACTGACCCTGGGCGACATCGGCAACGCCTGGCGCGCTTGGGAGCTGTACCAGCAGCGCCCGCAGCTGTTCGACGCTGCACAGAAGCAACGCATCGAAGGCGACTACCTGGCCAAGCTGGTGGTCTGGAGCCTGGCCTACAGCAGCAGCGAAGACAGCCGCCTGGAAGAAGCCGAATCGACCCTGGCGCGCATGCAGCGCTACCTGGGCAGCGAAGGCACCCCGCCCGCGCAGGCGCCGCTTCGCGTCCGCATGGACCGGCTGATCCTGCTCAACCGGCTGGGCCGCCATGCGCAGGTGCGCGAGGAAGCCCGCGCACTGCAGGCCGAAGGCCATGCCCTGCCCGACTATGTGCTGCCTGCGGTCGGCGATTCGCTGATGGGCACCCTGCATCCGGAAGAAGCCATACCGGTGCTGCAGGCGGCAGTGGCCGGCGACCCGGCACGCGATGCCTCGCATTCGGAACTGGCCTATGCCTACCTGGAGAGCGAGCAGCAGGAAAAGGCGATCGACCTGCTGCAGGCCTGGCGTGACAAGGAGCCGGCGTGGCGCTGGAGCAACGGCAAGTCACCGTACGCGAACTGGTCACGTTACGAGGCCGACCTGAATCTGGCGATGGTACGCGCCTACAGCGGCGACCTGCGCACCGCACAGCACGACCTGGAATCGATGGTCGACATCGCACCGGGCAACGGCGGCCTGCAGAGCGCGCTGGGCAGCGTGTACATGATGCGCGGATGGCCACGCATGGCACTGCAGCGCCAGCAGATGGCACATGCGCTGGACCCTCGCGACATCGAGCCGCGGCTGGGCATGGAGGAGGCCTACGTCGCCCTGCAGCGCGATGACCTGGCAAGGCCACTGCACGACGATCTTGTCGCACGCTACCCGACCCAACCCGCCGTCGAACGCATGGACCAGGCCTGGCGCGCGCATCGCGGTTGGCAGCTGAAGGCATGGACCGACATTGGTCGCAGCTCCGGCGGTGGCGGCACCTCGCCGCTGGGCAACAACGACCGTCACTACGGCATGGAAGTGCAGACACCGGTGCTCGACGACCGCTGGCGGTTGTTCGCCTTCGCCGACAGGCGCTCGGTCGACTTCCAGGACCAGCGCATCGACCCGCTGTGGCTGGGCGCGGGCGTACGCTACCGCTTTGGCCAGCTGGATGCGGAAGCGGCGGTACTGCGCGCCAACGACCACATTGGCGATACCGGCCTGCGCATCGGCGTGGGTTGGCAGTTCAACGATTACTGGCATGCCGGGCTGGTGGCCGCACGCAATGACCCGGAAGCCTCGATGCAGGCGCGCGTGGCGGGCATCACCGCTGACAGCGTGAGCGCGCAGGTCGACTACCGGCGCAGCGAGCTGACCCACTGGATGTTCGGCGCCAGCCGCTTCCGCTACGACGACGGCAACCACCGCGAGCTGTTCAGCACCAGCATCGAACAGCGCCTGCTGACCCGCCCGCGCTGGTTGATCGACGGCCTGGCCAGTGCCTACACCAGCCGGGGCAGCCGCGACGACGCGCCCTACTTCAACCCGAAGCGCGACCGCATGGTCGAGATCGGGCTGCGCATCGACCAGCAGCTGTGGCGGCACTACGAGCGCCACTTCCGGCACCGCCTGACGGTCTCGCTGGGTGACTACTGGCAGGATGGCTTCGGCAGCGCTCTGGTCCCTTCGGTGTCCTACATGCACGAATGGCAGCTGGGCCAGGGCCGCGTGTTCGAGTACGGCGTGCGCTGGTCGCGGCCGGTCTACGACGGCCACCGCGAGCGTCATATCGGCTTCGAAGCCGCACTGCGCTGGGGAGAGTGACATGGCCCGCATCCTGCGACTGATCGTGCTCCTGCTGCTGGCCGCCACGCCGCCGGCATTCGCGCAGCAGGCCCTGCATCTCGATGCCACTGACAACGGCCTGCTGATCCTCAGCTACCACGACATCCGCGACCGGGTCGCGGCCAAGGGAGACGCCGACACCTACGCGGTGAGCACGCAGAACTTCGCCGCGCACCTGGATTGGCTGGGGGCACACGGCTACCACCCGGTGTCGCTGTCGCAGGTGATCGACGCCTCCCAGGGACGCGCCACGCTGCCACCGAAACCGGTACTGCTGACCTTCGATGATGGCCTGCGCAGCGTCTACGACAAGGCGTTCCCGCTGCTGCAGGCGTACCGCTACCCGGCGCTGGTGGCAGTGATCACCGATTACGTGGACATGGCGCCCGGGCGCACGATCGACTATGGCTACCGGCCGTTCGGCCACGATGACTTCGTTACCTGGGCGCAGCTGAAGCAGATGCACGACAGCGGCCTGATCGAAGTGGCCAGCCATACAGACGACCTGCACCACGGAGTGCTTGCCAATCCGCAGGGCAATTCGACGCCAGCGGTGGTCACCCGCATCTACCGGCCGGCCACGCGCAGCTACGAGAGCGAGGCGCAGTACGAGCAGCGCCTGCGCGCCGATCTCGGCCGCAGCGTGCAGCGCATCCAGCAGCATCTGGGCGTGCGCCCGCGCGCCATCGTCTGGCCGTACGCGGCCTACAACCAGTTGAGCAACGACATCGCCGAACAGCTGGGCATGCCGGTGTCCTTCGATCTGGAAGGCCGCAGCACGCCAGTGGCCAGCGACCTGCATGGGCTGGCGCGCTTCCTGCTCAGCGACAACCCGACCGTGGAGGGCCTGGCCTACGAGCTGCGGCGCGACGTTGCGCTCGACGGCATCCGCGCGTTGCAGGTCGACCTGGATGATGTGTACGACCCGGACCCGGCGCAGCAGGGGCGCAACCTCGATGCGCTGATCGAGCGGGTCAAACGCATCTCGCCCACCCACGTCTACCTGCAGGCGTTCGCCGATCCGGACGGCAACAACACCGCCGATGCACTGTACTTCCCCAACCGGCACATGCCGATGCGCGCGGACCTGTTCAGCCGGGTCGCCTGGCAGCTGAAGTCGCGCGCGGGGGTGAAGGTCTACGCATGGCTGCCGGTGCTCGGCTTCGAGCTGCCCGACCCCGTGCAGCGCAAGGCACTGGCGATCCACAACGGCGATGCCGACGGCATGTACCGGCTGGACTTCACCAATCCGAAGGCACGCCAGATCATGCTCGACATCTACGAGGATCTGGCCGTCAACTCGTACTTCGAAGGCCTGCTCTTCCATGATGATGGCTACCTGCGCGACACAGAACTGCCGACGCTGGCGGCCGGCGACGATGGCAGCGCTCGCACCCGGGCGCTGATCGACTTCACCCTGGCCCTGCGCGACAGTGCGCAGCGTTGGCGGCCGAAGCTGGCCACGGTGCGCAACCTGTACGCGGAGCCGGTACTGCGTCCGCAGAGCGAAGCCTGGTTCGCGCAGCGCCTGGACCTGTTCAACAAGGCCTACGACCAGACCGCACTGATGGCGATGCCGTGGATGGAAGGCAGCAGGCATCCGGAACGCTGGCTCGACCAGCTGCTGGCCGCGGTGCGTGCGCACGATCCCCAGTTGCAGCACACCCTGTTCGAACTGCAGACCGTCGATTGGCGCAGCGGGCAACCGATTCCCGCCGAGCGGCTGCGCGCGCAGATCCGCCAGCTGCAGGCGCAGGGCGTGCACCACTTCGCCTGGTACCCGGACGACTTCATCGCCAGCCAGCCTTCCACCCATGATGCCCGCGCGGCGATGTCCGCCGGCAACTTCCCGTACCCGGAGAAGTGACATGGACATGCACCCGCTGCTGCAGGTCCTGTTCCAGTTCGCCTTCTACTACCCGATGGTGATGGCGTTCTTCTGGATGTCGGGCGGCCTGTATTACTACTTCCGGCGCGAACGCCATTCGCGCCCACGCAACGACCCGCCGCTGATGGTCGATCCACCGTTCGCGAGCCTGTTGATTCCCTGCCACAACGAGTCCGCGAACCTCGACGACACACTCGGCGCGGCGCTGGCACAGCGCTATCCGGCCGACTACGAGGTGATCGCCATCGACGATGGCAGCAGTGATGACACCGGCGCCCGGCTCGACGTGCTGGCGGCGAAGCATCCGCGGCTGCGCGTGCTGCACCTGGACCGCAACCTCGGCAAGGCCAACGCGCTGCGCATGGGTGCGCTGGCGGCCCGCTCGGAGTACCTGGTGTGCATCGATGGCGATGCCATGCTGGAGGAACACGCCCTGCACTGGATGGTCTGGCACCTGGTCAGCGGCAACCGCGTCGGTGCGGTCACCGGCAACCCGCGCATCCGCAACCGTTCCACCCTGCTTGGACGCCTGCAGGTGGCCGAATTCTCCTCGATCATCGGCATGATCAAGCGCGCGCAGCGCGTGTACGGGCGCATCTTCACCATCTCCGGAGTGATCGCCGGCTTTCGCCGCACCGCCCTGCACCAGGTCGGCTGGTGGTCGGACGACATGGTGACCGAAGACATCGACATCAGCTGGCGCCTGCAGCGTGCGCATTGGGACATCCGCTACGAACCCAACGCGCTGTGCTTCATCCTGATGCCGGAAACGCTGAAGGGTCTGTGGCGGCAACGGCTGCGCTGGGCGCAGGGTGGCGTGGAAGTGATGCTGCGGCATGCGCGTTCACTGCTGCACTGGAAGGAACGGCGCATGTGGGGCGTACTGCTGGAGTACGTGCTGAGCGTGATCTGGGCCTACACCATGTTGTTCATCGTGGTGCTGTGGGTGCTGGGCAAGCTCATCGACATGCCGCCGCAGCTGTACATCGCCAGCCTGCTGCCGCAATGGCATGGCGTGATCCTGGCCCTGGTCTGCCTGATGCAGTTCGCCAGCAGCCTGATCATCGACCGTCGTTACGAAACACAGATTGGACGCAACTACTTCTGGGTCATCTGGTACCCGATGGCGTACTGGCTGATCAGTCTTTCCACCACCCTGGTGGCGTTGCCGAAGACCCTGCTGCGCCGTCGCAGCAAGCGCGCCACCTGGACCAGTCCCGATCGGGGGATCCGATGAACGCACAACGCCCGTCCAACCGCTTCGACTCGCGGATGATCCGCAAGCCGCATCGCCAACCACGCTTCCAGCGCACCGCCTGGGGCTTCGTCACCCTCGCGTTCTGGGGGTTCTACTTCTACCTGTGGGCACCGTTGGTGACCCTGTTCTCGTGGCTGATCGGCGGCCAGCTGGCCTGGCAGCAGCTGTACGAACGGCAAAGCCAGTTCGACCCCTATGTGCTGGTGGCACTGCCGCTGATGCTGCTGTGTGCCAGCGTGCTGCTGATCGGCTGGGCCGAGTACAACCGCGCGCGCTTCCGTGGCCACGAGCGACGCCTGCCGCGACCGCTGGCCAGCCTCAATGAAGTCGCGGCCGATCTGGGTGCCAGCACCGGCCTTGCCGAGCGCCTGCTGGGCTGCAAGGCCGCCACGCTGCACATGGACGATCACGCGCGGCCGATCGGTATCCGCCGCGAGGTGGTGTGACGCCCCGGTAGTCGCCGACCCGGGTCGGCGCTTGCTTGGGTAGCTGCCGACCCTGGTCGGCGCTTGGGCCTGGTGGGCGCCGACCTTGGTCGGCACCGGGGTCTACCGCGAAGGGCATCCGCGCATCGCGTGGATCTACTTGCGCGTCTGCCCTTCACCGCGCACGACGAATCGTTCGACGGTGAGTGCTTCCAGGCCCATTGGGCCGTACGCATGCAGGCGCGTGGTGGAAATGCCGATCTCGCTGCCCAAGCCCAGCTGTCCACCGTCGGAGAAGCGCGACGAGGCATTGACCATCACCACCGCCGAGCGCAGTGCGTTGACGAAGCGCTCGGCATGGCCGGCGTCTTCGGTGGCGATCACTTCGGTATGGTCGGAGGTATAGGCACGGATGTGCGCGATGGCCGCCTCGAGGTCATCAACCACGCGCACGGCCAGCACCAGGTCGAGGAACTCGGCAGCGTAGTCGTCTTCGCTGGCGGCGGTGCTGCCCGGCAGCAGCGGCTGCGCGTTCGTGTCCGCGCGCAGCTCCACGCCACGCTCACCGAGCGCCTGCGCCACGCGCGGCAGGAAGGCTTCGGCCACATCACGATGCACCAGCAGGGTTTCCAACGAGTTGCAGGCCGACGGACGGCTGCACTTGCCGTCCACCAGAAGGTCGATGGCTTTGCCGAGGTCGGCGCTGGCATCCACGAACAGGTGGCAGACACCCTTGTAGTGCTTGATCACCGGCACCCGCGCATGCTCGGCAACGAAGCGGATCAGGCCTTCGCCGCCGCGCGGAATCGCCAGATCGATCAGTTCATGCAGCTGCAGCAGCTCCAGCATTGCTTCGCGGCGCAGGTCGGTCAGCACGGTCACTGCCGCCGCCGGTACGCCATTGGCCTGCAGGGCGCCGGCCAGCGCCTGGGCGATGGCGGTGTTGGAGTGGATCGCTTCGGAACCACCGCGCAGGATCACGCCATTGCCCGCCTTCAGGCACAGCGCGGCCGCTTCGGCGGTCACGTTCGGGCGCGCCTCGTAGATCATCGCGATCACGCCCAGCGGCACGCGCACCTTCTGCACGCGGATGCCGTTTGGACGCACATCGTCGCGGGTGATCTGGCCGACGGGATCGGGCAGCGCGGCGACCTCACGCACGGCTTCGGCCATCGCGAACAGGCGTGCCGGGTCCAGCGCCAAGCGGTCGAGCATGGCACTGCCAATGCCTTTCTCGCGCGCAGCGGCAAGGTCGCGCGCATTACCGGCCAGGATCAGCCCGGCATTCACTTCCAGCGCCTGGGCCATTGCCAGCAGCAGCGTGCGGCGCGCCGCACTGTCGAGGCCGGCAACGATCTGGGCCGCGTCACGGCAGGCACGCGCCTGCGCTTCGATTTCGCTCATCGGGGAGTCCTTCAAACCGGTCATGGCAGCACCAGATCGTCGCGATGGACGACACTGCCACCGTAGTTGTAGCCCAGCACGGCCTCGATGTCGCGCGAATGGCGGCCAGCGATCCGGCGCACATCATCGGCCGCGTACTGGCTGACCCCGCGCGCCACGCAGACGCGGCCCTGTGGCGCGTTCCAGCACACCTGCACCATGTCGCCACGGCGGAACATGCCCTCCGCGCCGGTGATGCCGCCGGGCAGCAGCGAGGCGCCCTTCTCGCGCATCGCCTGCGCCGCGCCGGCATCGATCACGATCGCACCCTCGACCAGCGGCGCGTGCCGCAGCCAGTGCTTGCGGGCCGCCTCACGGCTGCGCGCGGCGTGGATACGGGTACCGAACAGGCGGTCCTGGGCCAGCGCGCGTACCACGTCACCGCTGCGGCCATTGAACAGATAGGTTTCGATGCCGAGACGACCCGCCTTCGCTGCCGCTTCCAGCTTGGTCCGCATGCCGCCGGTACCGGCGCGCGAGCCGGCGCCGCCGGCCATCGCCAGCACCTCGTCACTCAGTTCCGGCACGTCGTGCAGCGGCCGCGCGTCGGCCACGGTGCGCGGGTCGGCGCTGTACAGGCCATCGATATCGGTGGCGATGAACAGCGCATCGGCATCGACCAGCGCCGCCACCGTCGCCGCCAGGTTGTCGTTGTCGCCAAGCTTGAGCTCGTCCACCGACACGGTGTCGTTCTCGTTGACCACCGGCAACGCGCCCAGCCGCAGCAGTTCGTTGAGCGTGGCGCGTGCGTTGAGGTAGCGGCGGCGGTTGCGCAGGTCGTCATGGGTCAGCAGCACCTGCGCCACCGGGCGCTCGAAGAAGCGCTGCCAGAGCCCGATCAGCTGGGCCTGGCCGAGCGCAGCCAGCGCCTGCCGCGCCGCCATCGCCGCGCCAGGCTCATCGGCCCGCGGCAGGATCGCGCGCCCGGCAGCGACCGCGCCGGAAGACACGATCACCACCTCGCGCCCGGCCAGGACATTGGCCGAGACGAACTGCGCCAGGCCCAGCGCGTGGCGTGGTGACAGGCCGCCGCCATCGGCTGCCAGCAGGCTGCTGCCGACCTTCAGCACCGCACGCCGCCATGGCGGCAGCGCTTGTTCGGGGAACGGCGAGGCGACGTTGGCAGCGTGCTGGATCATCGGTCAGTGTCTCAGCGGGTGTTCCATTCGTGCACGGTCAGCTCGGAGGCCTGCATCGTCACCAGCGGATCGGTGGCGACGATGGCCTGCGCCTGCGCCAGGCTGTCCACGTTGCACAGCACATAGGCGCCACCACTGCCGTCGGCGAAACCACCAGTCAGCTGCAGCTTGCCCTGCGCCTGCAACGCATCGAGGAAATCGCGGTGCGGCTGCACCGCTGCATCGTTGAAGTCCGGCCGGCGCATCGCCATCACCAGGTAGACAGTGCCCGCCATCAGGACAGCGCCTGCCAGCGCGCGCGCAGTTCGTCCAGGCGCAGGTCGGCGGCCGAACCCGGCGACACGCGCGCGGCGAGGCTGCCTTCCGGGGTACGCCCCTGCCCTGCACTGTCGGCACCGGCCGCAGCGGCCTTGTAAGCCTCACGGAACGGCACGCCGGCCACGGCCGCTTCCACCGCCACGTCGGTGGCATACATGCCCGAATCGATGGCCGAACGCAGCTTGTCGTCACGCCATTCCAGGTTGGCCAGCAGCGCCGGCAGCAGCTCCAGCGCGGCCAGGCCACGGCCGAAGCCGTGGAAGATGGCACCCTTGGACGACTGCAGGTCGCGGTGGTAGCCCGACGGCAGCGACAGCAGCTGCTCGATCTCGGTGCGCGCTGCGGCGACGCTGGCGTGGGTCGCACGCATCAGCTCGATCACGTCCGGGTTGCGCTTGTTGGGCATGATCGAACTGCCGGTGGTGTACTGCGCCGGCAGCGCGACGAAGCCGAACTCGGCGCTGGTGAACAGCGACAGGTCCCAGGCGATGCGGCGCAGGTCCAGCGTGGCACCACCGAGCGCTTCCAGCGCGGCCAGCTCGAATTTGCCGCGCGACAGCTGTGCGTAGATCGGCGAGATCTGCATGCGCGCAAAACCGAGCGCAGCCGTGGTGTGCTCGCGGTCCAGCGGCAGGTTCACGCCGTAGCCGGCAGCCGTGCCCAGTGGATTGGCATCGACCAGCGCATGGGTGTCACGCGCGCGGATGGCATTGTCGATGAAGGCCTCGGCCCAGCCCGCCCACCACATGCCGGCCGAGGACACTACGGCGCGCTGGATGTGGGTGTAGCCGGGAATCGGCAGGTCCTTCTCGGCCTGTGCGCGGTCCAGCGCGACCTTGGCCACTTCGGCGCTGAGCTGTGCCACGCGCTGCAGCTTCTCCTTCAGCCACAGGCGGGTGGCGACCAGGATCTGGTCGTTGCGGCTGCGGCCGGTGTGGATCTTGCGGCCGGCATCGCCGAGGCGTTCGGTCAGGCGGGCTTCGATCGCCGAGTGGCCATCCTCATACTGGGTATCGAGCACGAAGCGGCCTTCGCGGAAGTCCTGCGCCAGCACCTCCAGTTCGCGCAGCAGGCCGTCCAGCTCGTCGGCACTGAGGATGCCGATGTGCTGCAGGCCTTGTGCATGTGCGGCGCTGGCGGCGATGTCATGCAGGAAGAACTCGCGGTCGAGGATCACGTCGTCGCCGGCGAGGAAGGTCTGGATCTGGGCGTCGACAGCGACGCCGGGCTTCTGCCAAAGAAGGTCTGCCATGGGGGCTCCGGAAGGCGTGTTCAGTGCGGGATGGACATCAGTTCATCGATGCCCAGCGCGAGGTTGAGGTTCTGCATGGCCTGGGTGGCTGCGCCCTTGAGCAGGTTGTCCAGGGTCGCCACCACGACGACCCGCTTGCCGCCCGGCGCGAGCGTGAAGCCACCGACCTGGGCACCGTGTCGGCCGGCGATGCGGCTGACCCACGGCGCTTCATCCACCACGTCGATCAGGGGTTCGCCGGCATAGGCCTGCTGGAAGCGCTCGACGATCTGTTCGCGGGTCTGCACGCGGTTCAGCCACAGGTTGGCGGTAAGCGTGATGCCCCGGAAATGCGGCGCGACATGTGGCATGAATTCAACAGCCACGCCCAGCTGCACCGACACCTCGCGCTCGTGCACGTGGTTGGTCAGCGCGTAGGGCATCAGGTTGTCGGCCAGCAGTTCGACGTTGTTCTTGTCCGACGGCGTGGTACCGGCGCCGGAGTAGCCGGAGACACCGAAGCACTGCGGCGGACCGGCCAGCAGGTCCAGCAGCGGATGCACCGCCAGCTGCATCGCCGTGGCATAGCAGCCCGGGTTGCTGATGTGCTTCTGGCCGTTGTAGCGGCCGCGGGTCAGCTCCGGCAGGCCGTAGTACCAGCTGTTGTCGAAGCGATAGTCGGCCGAGAGATCGACGATGACGGTGTCCGGCTTCGCCGCTTCCAGCGCAGCCACGAACGGTGCGGCCAGGCCATTGGGCAGGGCCAGGATCACTGCGTCCACACCCTTGGCCGCCACCGCGTCGGCGTCCAGGTTCTCGTACTGCAGATCGCCCTGGAATTCCGGGTGATGGTCGGACAGGCGCTGCCCGGCGCGCTCGCGCGAGGAGACGAAAGCCAGTTCCAGCCGCGGATGGGCGGCCACCAGCTTGATCAGCTCGGCGCCGGTATGGCCGCGGGCACCGACGATGCCAAGGGTAAAGGTCGAATCGTTCATGCGTGACTGTCCAGGCGGAACTGCAGGTGGCGCTTCACGCCCTGCCATTCCGCATCGATGATGGAGAAGATGACGGTGTCGCGCGGCGTGCCGTCGGCATGCCGCTTGTGGTTGCGCAGCACGCCGTCCTGCTTGGCGCCGAGGCGGGCGATGGCAGTGCGCGAGGTGGCGTTGAACCAGCTGGTTTCCAGCACCACGCTGATGCAGCCCAGCGTTTCGAAGGCGTGCTGCAGCAGCAACAGCTTGGCTTCGGTGTTGGCGCCGGTACGCTGCACGCGCGGCGCATACCAGGTGTAGCCGAGGCTGAGTTTCGGCACACCGGCATCCATGTCATAGAAACGGGTACTGCCGACGATTCCGCCAGCCGCATCACGGATCACGAACGGCAGCACCTTGCCTTCGCTCTGCGCCTGCAGCGCGGCCCGCACATAGGTCTCGGCCTGTTCCGGCGACGGCACCTGGGTGTACCAGAGCTGGTCCAGGCCGCTGCCTTCAAGCGCATCGCGCAGGCCGGGCACGTGTTCCATCTGCAGCGGCTGCAGGGTTACGTGCTGGCCGCGCAGGGTAGGAACCGTGTTCCAGGCATCGAGGTTGCTCATTGCTCAGCCCTGCAGGCTCGGGGTGCGCTGCGCGCAATGATCGACATAGGTCTTGATCCGGTCGATGCCATCGGCACCGAACCAGAATACCTTCCAGTGGTCCTGCTTGTAGCAGCCGTCGGATTCGGCGTAGTAGAAGTGATTGATCGGGTTGCCATGGCGCGAGCGCCAGAACAGCTGCGGCGTCTCTTCCAGCATCACGTTCCAGACCGCACGGCCCAGGCCCTCGCCCTGCGCGTCGTCGAGCACGGCGAACTTGTCCAGGTACACGCCCTCTGCCTCGTCGGTGAGGATGACCGCGGTGCGGTAGTTCTCGCTGACGTAGGCGCGCAACAGCTTGGTCTTCTCGAAATAGTCCGGCACCAGCGCGCGGCCGAAGCTGGATTCGATCAGGCCCTTCAGGCGCGGCAGGTCCAGTTCGTTCCAGGCGGTGGCGCGCAGCACCTTTTCACCCTTGCGCACCAGCGTGCCCGAACCCTTGTGGGTGAACAGTTCCTTGGCCAGGTCGGCCGGGCGCGTGATCGACACCGACGATTCCAGCGGCAGGCGGTCGAGCAGATCCTTGATCTGTTCGATCTTCACCTTCATGCCGCCGTGGATCCACGGCTGCGCGATCAGGTGGTCGTACTCGGTGGACAGGTTGATCGAATCGATCACGTTGCCCGCCTCGTCCAGCAGGCCGCCCGTGCCGGTCAGGAAGATGATCTTGTACGGCTGCAGTTCCTGTACCAGCTCGTTGGCGGCGAAGTCGGCGTTGACGTTGAGGATCTGGCCGCCGGCGGTCTCGCCCAGGCTGGTAATGACCGGGATCGAGCCGGCGCGCAGGCTGGCCTCGATCGGTGCCAGGTTGACCTTCTTCACTTCGCCGACCAGGCCGTAGGTATCCACATCCAGGTACTCGGCTTCGAACACGCCGCCGGTGATCGAGGTGGCGCGCGCGCCGTTCTGCTGCAGCGCCTCGACCAGCCGCAGGTTGGACTGCTGGAACACCCGGCGCACGATCGCCAGCGCTTCCGGCGAGGTCACGCGCAGGCCGTTCACGGTCTGCTTCTCGATGCCGGCGGCCGACAGTTCGGCATCCAGCTGCGGGCCGGCGCCGTGCAGCACGATCGGGGTCAGCCCGACTTCCTGCAGGAACGACAGCGAAGAGGTCAGCGCGTCGAGGTCGTCGCGCAGCACCGCGCCGCCGACCTTGACCACGGCGAAGCGCTTGGCATCCAGCTGCGAGAAGCGCTTGAGGTACTGGCTGATCTCCTTCGCGCTGGCCATGCTGGAAAGCAGGCGCACGATGGTCTGGCGGGTCTGGCGATGGGGCTGGAGGGCAGGAGACATTTCGGTTTCGTCGGAAAGGGAAGAATCAGGCGCCGGCGGCGATGATGCGGTGCACGGCTTCGGTGTAGCGCTGCAACTGCTCCAGCGTCACGAACTCATCGGCGGTGTGGGCCTGGGCGATGTCACCCGGGCCGAACACCAGCGTGGTGTAACCACCGGCCGAGAACAGCGAGGCCTCGGTCCAGAAGTCCACCGCGTTGCCGATCGGCAGTTCCAGCGCATCGGCCACGTCACGTGCCAGCAGGCGGCGGTTCTCGGCTTCGGCGATGTCGCCGGCCGGCAGGCTGGGGCCACGGAAGGTTTCGGTGAATACCGCCGCTTCCGGCTCGGCGAAACCGGCGAAGGTGGCCAGCAACGCGTCGATGTTCATCGACGGCAGCGGCCGGAAGCCGAAGCGCACTTCGGCAGCGGGCGCGATCATGTTGGCCTTGATCCCGCCTTCGACGCGGCCGATGTTGAAGCGCAAGCCCGTCAGCCCACCGAAGCGCGCCGAAGCCAGCGATTCCACATGGTCCAGCGCGCGATTGCCCCAGCGCATCGCCTGGTGCAGCGCGCTGGCAGCCGCATCCTGCTTGCCCGAGGCGTGCCCTGCACGACCGGCGAACTGCATCAGCACCGAGCTGATGCCGCGATGCGCCAGCACCGCTTCGCTCATGGTCGGCTCGGCCACCAGCACCGCTTCGTACGGAATGCCGCGGGCCAGGAACGCGGCGATGCAGCGCGGATCGTTGGCTTCTTCATCGCTGGAGAACAGGAACGCGGCATCACCATCGCTGGCATTGGCCGCAGCCACCAGTGCAGCGGCCGCGCCCTTGATGTCACACACGCCCAGGCCGACCACGCGGTCGTCCAGGCGCCGCATCACATGCGGGTCGGCACTCCAGTGCGGCGAGTCCGGCACCGTATCCAGGTGCACGTTGAACAGGTACTTCGGCGTACCACGCACGGCGTACAGGCTGACCGCGCCCGCGCCATGGTCGATCACCTCGACATTGAATCCGGGCAGGTTCGCGCGCAGGTAATCGAAGATGCCACCGGTGGTGATCGCACGCGGCGGGTTGCGGGTGTCGAAAGACACCAGGGCCTGCAGGTGATCGAGCGTCTGTTCAAGCATGTGTCTGAATATCCGTAGGGTTCGAAATCGGTAGTGCCGGCCGCTGGCCGGCTCCGCAATGATCCAGCCGTGCCACGAGCCGGCCAGCGGCCGGCACTACCCTCCATCGACGTTGCGAGGCGCCGGCCAGCGGCCGGCACCCCGTCACAGGTCAACCACGATTGACCTGCGCATAGACAGTGGAGCTCATCCCGAACAGCTTGATGAAGCCTTCGGCCTCTTCCACGCCCCAGTCGGCCGACTGCGCGTAGGTGGCACCCTTGGTGTTGAGCAGGTGCGGCGACTTCACCGCCACTGCATCGACGCGGCCACCGCGGGTTTCCAGCACCACTTCACCGTTCACCTTGGCCTGCGAGGACTTCAGGAAGGCTTCGATGTCGGTCTTCAGCGGGTCGTGGTAGAAACCTTCGTACACCAGCTCCACCCACTTGCGTGCAACGTCCGGCTTGAAGCGGTTCTGCTGCTTGGTCAGCACCGCATCTTCCAGCGCGCGGTGTGCGGCCAGCAGCGAGACCAGGCCCGGGGCCTCGAACACGATGCGGCCCTTCAGGCCGATCACGGTGTCGCCGGTGTACACGCCGCGACCGACGCCGTACGGGGCGAACAGCTTGTTGAGCTGGGCCAGGATCTGGTCGCCCGGCAGCGCCTTGCCGTTCAGTTCAACGGCTTCGCCTTCAACGAACTTCAGGGTGACGGTCAGCGCCTGCTCCGGCCACTCGCTGCGCGGTGCGCACCAGCCACGAGCGCCCTCGCCCGGGGCTTCCCAACGGTCGATCTCGCCGCCGGACATGGTCAGGCCCAGCAGGTTCTCGTTGATGGTGTAGGCCTGCTGCTTGGCGCGCACGCCGAAGCCGCGCTCTTCCAGGTACTTCTGCTCGTAGGCGCGGGTCTGGGTGTGTTCCTTCTGGATCTCGCGGATCGGCGCGATGATCTGGTAGTCACCCAGCGCCTTCACGGCCAGGTCGAAGCGGACCTGGTCGTTGCCCATGCCGGTGCAGCCGTGGGCGATGATGTTGGTGCCCAGTTCGGCGGCACGCTTCAGCGCGGCATCGACGATCAGGTAGCGGTCCGAGACCAGCAGCGGGTACTGGCCCTGGTAGCCTTCGCCGGCCCACACGAACGGCTTGACGAAGCCCTCCCAGATGGCCGGGCCACCGTTGACGGTGACGTGGCTGGTCACGCCCAGTTCGGCGGCGCGCTTTTCGATGAAATCGCGCTCTTCATCATCCACGCCGCCGGTGTCGGCGAACACGGTGTGCACGTTGTAGCCGCGCTCCTGCAGGTACGGCACGCAGAAGCTGGTATCCAGGCCGCCGGAGAAGGCGAGAACGACGTCTTTGTTGCTCATGGGAGTCAGGTCCACTTGGGGGATGGGAATTCGGTAGAGCCGACCGTTGGTCGGCTGGAATGTTGGATGCGCCGCTGCGGGAGCAGCCGACCAACGGTCGGCGCTACCCCTTGTTCGATCTAGCGCCCGGCAACCGCCGCCATGATCGCCTTCTGCACGTGCAGGCGGTTCTCGGCTTCGTTGATGGCGATGCACTGCGGCGAATTCATCACCGCGTCGGTGGCCTTCACGTTCCGGCGCAGCGGCAGGCAGTGGCTGAACACACCGTTGTTGGTCAGTGCCATCTTCCGCTCGTCCACGATGAAGTGCTTGAACTGGTCGCGGATCGGCTTCTCCGGCTCCCAGTTGCCGAAGAACGGCAGCGCGCCCCAGCTCTTGGCGTAGACCACGTCGGCGCCGGCGTAGGCGCTGTCGATGTCATGGCTGATCTTCAGCGAACCGCCGCTCTCGGCCACGTTCTGCTCGGCCCAGCCCATGTAGCGATCGTCGAGGATGTAGTCGGCGGTCGGGCACAGCAGGGTCACGTCCATGCCCATGCGGGTGGCGATGGTCAGTGCCGAGTTGGCCACGGCGGTGTTCAGCGGCTTGGGGTGGTAGGTCCAGGTCAGCACGTACTTCTTGCCACGCAGGTCCTGGGTGCCGAAGTGCTCCTGCAGGGCCATGACGTGGGCCAGTTCCTGGCACGGGTGGGTGATGGTCTCCATGTTGATGACCGGCACCGGCGAATACTTGGCGAAGCTGTTGAGGACGATGTCCTGGCGGTCGTAGGCCCAGTCGATGAACTTGGGGAACGCACGCACGGCGATGATGTCGCAGT
Organism: Stenotrophomonas sp. YJH_SMC_6; assembly: GCF_059371335.1. Classification (NCBI taxonomy): domain Bacteria; kingdom Pseudomonadati; phylum Pseudomonadota; class Gammaproteobacteria; order Lysobacterales; family Lysobacteraceae; genus Stenotrophomonas; species Stenotrophomonas sp. YJH_SMC_6. The sequence goes on from NZ_JCAFUM010000019.1 coordinate 56,123, forward strand.
AACGCCCCAGCACCTTGGCCACTTCCGCAATGTGCTCCTCGGTATCGCCGTCCATCACCGTGCCGAGGTTGAACTCGATCGGCCACGCATCCTTGCCCGGCTGCAGCACCACCGCGTGGGCGCCGAGCTGGAACGCGCCCAGTTCGAAGCTGGTGCGGGTGCGCATGGAGGGGTTGAAGAACACCAGCGCGATCGACTTGCCCTTGAGCTGGTCGCCGAGCTTGTTGCGCTTGAATAGCGCGGCCTGGGTCAGCAGCGCGTCAAGATCGCTGCGGCTCCAGTCCTGGGTGTTCAGGAAGTGCTTGGGGGACATCATCTTTCCTTGCGTGGCGGCGCCGGGTTCGACGCGGTGGAAGGGAAAAGCAGGAAGCAAAGGTGGATCGAAAAGGTTGCAGTTGCAGCTTTCAGCACATGCATTTTTGAAGCGCGGAAACGAAAAAACCCAGCCGGCGGGCTGGGTTTTTTTCGGACGAACAGCAGAAAGCTCCGGTTACCCAGCGAGGATGTGGGGTTCCGGTCGACGCGCACGCGAGGTCATGCCCGACGCCTGTCGGGCTGCGCTGCTGTCATGCTGGAAGTCGGTGAGCTTCATGGCCGCCAATCTTTGCATGCGGCCGGGGCCGACGCAAGGGGCCGGGGTCGCAGAATCAGGGATTACCGGCGGCGCCCTGCTCGGGGCCGACCCAGGGGGTGATCGAAACCCGGATCTTCAGCCGGTTGCCGGGGTCTTCCGGCAGGCGCGACCGGTACTTGGTGCCCTTGTAGACGTAATCCACGTCATAGGCGATCGGCCGGCGGAATTCACGCCCGACCGGCACGATGCGGCAGTCGCGGGTCAGCATCGGGCCGTTGTTGGCCGGTGCCGGGGCAGGCGTCTCGGCGGCGGTCTCCTCGGAGACCTCTTCATCGCTGCGCTTGAACATCGAGCGCACCGAGTCCCAGAAGCGGCTGATCCGGCCCTTGTCCTCGACCGGCTCTTCACCGGTGACGTTGACCGGGGCCAGGGTGCGGGTCGAGATCGGCTCGCAATGCTCCTCGGTGCGGGTCGCGCGCAGGGTCTGGAACACCGGCTCGACGTTCAGCACCTGCGCATAGTCGAACTTCACGTTCTCGACGATCACCACCCGGTTGCGCGGCTCGGCCTCCTGCGCCTGGGCCACGGCGGCCGTCGCCGACAGGCAGGCCAGGGTCAGCAACGCGGTGGATTTCAGTGGCGACGGGAGCAAGGACACGGCAATAGTGTAGGCAGTGACGAGCGCAAGGGGCTGAACATTACCCGTCCACGCCGCTCCTGCCCACCCCACCTTGGGTGGAGCCGGCGTCCACCGGTGGCAATCGGCGCCCCAAAGCGGGCCGACACGTTCTAAAATCACAGGCTTGTCCCCCAGCCACAGCCCCATGACCCTGCGCCTGCACAACAACCTGACTCGCCAGCTCGAACCGTTCACCCCGCTCGATCCGGCCTGTCCGACCCTGTATGTGTGCGGCCCCACGGTCTACAACTACGTGCACATCGGCAACGCCCGTGGCCCGGTGGTGTTCGGGGTGCTGGCCGATCTGCTGCGGCGGCGTTTCGGTGGCCTGCGCTACGCGCGCAACATCACCGACGTGGACGACAAGATCAACACCGCTGCACGCGAGCAGGGGGTGCCGATCAGCACCATCACCGACAGGTTCGCCGCCGCCTACCGTGAAGACATGGCCGCGCTGGGCGTGGTGCCGCCGGACATCGAGCCGGAAGTGACTGCGCACATGCCGCAGATCATCACCATGATCGAGCAGCTGATCGCCAATGGTCATGCCTATGCCGCCGAAGGCCATGTGCTGTTCGCGGTGGCCAGCTTCGACGGCTACGGCAAGCTCTCGCGACGCGATCCGGAAGAGATGCTGGCCGGCGCCCGCGTCGATGTCGCCCCCTACAAGCGTGATCCGGGCGATTTCGTGCTGTGGAAGCCGTCCAGCGACGACCTGCCCGGCTGGGAATCGCCCTGGGGCCGCGGCCGCCCGGGCTGGCACATCGAATGCTCGGCGATGGCGGCCGCCCATCTGGGCGAGACCATCGACATCCATGCCGGCGGTGTCGACCTGCAGTTCCCGCACCACGAGAACGAGATCGCGCAGAGCGAATGCGCGCATGGCGGCAGGATCTTTGCCCGCTACTGGCTGCACAACGGCATGCTCAACTTCGGCGGCGCCAAGATGAGCAAGTCGCTGGGCAACATCGAGCGCGTACACGACCTGGTGCGCCAGCATCCGCCGGAAGCGCTGCGTCTGGCCCTGCTGTCGGCCCATTACCGGCAGCCGCTGGACTGGTCCGATGGCCTGATCGAGCAGTCGGTGCGCACCCTGGACCGCCTGTACGGCACGCTGCGCGAGCTGGCGTCGATCGAAGCCAGCGCGGTGATCCCGGCCAGCGTCGAGGCGACCCTGGATGACGACCTGAACACCCCGCAGGCGCTGGCCGAAGTGGCCCGCATCGCCGCCGATGCACGCCGCGCCACCGACCCGGCCGAACAGGCACGGCTGAAGGGCGAGCTGCTCGGCGCCGGCCTGGCGCTGGGCCTGCTGCAGGCCGATCCGGCGCAGTGGTTCGGTACCGCTGCGGGCGACGGCGGCGACGATGCCCGCATCCAGGGCCTGATCGACGAGCGTGCTGCGGCCAAGAAAGCGCGTGATTTCGCCCGTTCCGATGCCATCCGCGACCAGCTGGCCGCCGAAGGCATCGTGCTGGAAGACACCCCGCAGGGCGTGCGCTGGTCGCGCAAGCGCGGCTGACCTGCCCTGCCCCGTGGCCGGCCCGCCGGCCACGCCCCCACTGTAGAGACTGTTGTGACCGACTCCCCGTTCCCGCTTGAACCTACCGCCGCCGAGGCCCAGACCGCCATCGCCGAGGAATTCGGCTTCTTCGGCGACTGGTCCGAGCGCTACCAGTACCTGATCGACCTCGGCCGCAAGCTGCCCGCCTTCCCGGACGAATGGAAGACCGAAGAGCACCGCCTGCTCGGCTGCCAGTCGATGGTCTGGATCGTGCCGGAAGGCAACGCGCAGTCGCTGCGCTTCCATGCCATCAGTGATTCGGCCATCGTTTCCGGACTGATCTTCCTGGCCCTGCGCGTGTACTCCGGGCGCTCGGCACAGGAAATCCTGGACACCGAGCCCAGCTACATCCAGGACATCGGCCTGGCCCGTCACCTCTCCCCCACCCGCAGCAACGGCGTGGCGGCGATGCTGGCCTTCATCCGCGAGACCGCGCAGGCCCAGCTGCAGCGCGACCCGTCGTGAGCGAGCCTGCCACAGCCGAAGACACCGCGCTGGGCCTGCTGTCCCGGCCCGGTTTCGCCAAGCTGCTGGCCTACCGCATCTTCGCGATGCTGTCCTACCAGGTGGTGGCGGTCACCGTCGGCTGGCACATCTACGAAGTCACCCGCAATCCGTTCTCGCTGGGCCTGGTCGGCCTGGCCGAGGTGCTGCCGTTCTTCTGCGTGGCGCCGTTCGCCGGCTATCTGGTCGACCACCTGCCGCGCCGTCGGCTGGGCATGGTCGCCTGTTCCGGGCTGATCGCCACGGCGCTGGTGCTGACCGGCGTTGCGACGGGTTGGCTGCCGTTCGAGGGCGTGTGGCCCATCTATGCGGCCATCGCCCTGACCGGCATGGTCCGTGCGTTTCTTTCGCCCATCTACAACGCACTGTTCGCCCGCGTGCTGGCCCGCGATCAGTTCGCGCGCGGCGCCGGCCTCGGCGCGGTGGTGTTCCAGGCCGGCATGGTGGCCGGCCCGGCGCTGGGCGGCGTGCTGGTCGGCTTCGGCGGCAAGGGCCTGTCCTACGCGGTGGCTACGGCCTTTGCCCTGGTGGCGATGGCCTGCCTGGCCACGCTGAAAGTGGAGGAGCCGATGCACACCGGTCCGGCCGCGCCGATCTTCAAGAGCATCGCCGAAGGCGCGCGATTCGTGGTCGGCAACCGGATCATGGTCGGCGCGATGGCGCTGGACATGTTCTCGGTGCTGCTGGGCGGCGTGGTGGCGATGCTGCCGGCCTTCCTGCACGAAATCCTGCACCACGGCCCCGAAGGCCTGGGCATACTGCGCGCGATGCCGGCGCTCGGTTCGGTGTGCGTGGGCCTGTGGCTGGCCCGCCACCCGCTGCACCGCAATGCCGGCCGCGTGTTGCTGTTCGCGGTGGGCGGGTTCGGCCTGTGCGTGATCGGCTTCGGGCTGTCGCAGCACTTCTGGCTGTCGGCGCTGATCCTGCTGTTCTATGGGGCCTTCGATGGCGTTTCGGTGGTGATCCGCTCGACCATCCTGCAGTTGGCCACGCCGGAAGAAATGCGCGGACGGGTGTCGTCGATCAACGGCATCTTCATCAGTTCGTCCAACGAGCTGGGCGCGTTCTATGCCGGCACGATGGCCCGTCTGCTGGGGTTGGTGCCTGCAGTGGTGCTGGGTGGGTTTGCGGTCCTGAGCGTGGCCGGGATCACCGCGTGGAAGAACCCGACGCTGCGGAAACTGAATTTGCGTGATCTGCAGTGACCCTGCGGAGAGCGCGTTCGGCGGCGCCGGGCGTTTGACTGGCCACGTCACTTTCCCTCGATGAATGGGTTTGTCACTTTCTTTGCGCGCGCAAAGAAAGTAACCAAAGAAACGCGCCGCCATCCGCGAGCCGGTGCTGCGCACCGGTGCCCTGCGCTCCTCGGTGAATCAGGGGACGGCGCCGAACTCGCTGCGCTCAAGCAGCGGCGCCTCTTCGCCCCCGATTCCCCTGCGGTGCTCGGCTCGCTACAAGGCGGACCCAAGTCAACGGCCACAACTGCCCGTGCCAGCCACGGTCGCTTACCAACGATCCCCCAACAAAAAACCCGGCCAAGGCCGGGTTTTCTGCATGACCATACAACGAGCGGGAATCAGTCGCCCTGCTGCTTCTGCAGGTGCTCCCAACGCTCCTGGGCGTCGATGGTGCGTTCGGCGGTGAGGCGCGCTTCCAGGCGCTCCAGGCCGATTTCCTCGCCGGTGTCGACGCAGTAACCGTAGTCGCCCGCTTCCAGGCGCTTCAGGGTGCTGTCGATCTTGCCGATCAGCTTGCGATAGCGGTCGCGGGTACGCAGTTCCAGCGAGTTCTCGGTCTCGCGGGTCGCACGCTCGGCTTCGTCGCCGATGTCACGCACTTCCTCGCGCAGGTTCTCGATGGTCTGCTTGGACTCTTCCACCAGGTCCGCGCGCCAGTTCTGCAGGCGCTGGCGGAAGTACTCCTGCTGCAGCGGGCTCATGTATTCCTCTTCCGAGGACGGCTTGTAGCCAGCCGGCAGGATCGGGCGGCCGGTGGCCTCGTCGGTCTTGTACTCGACCACCTTGTACTTGCTGCGCGGGGCCGGTGCCGCCGAGCGGGCGGCGACGGCCACGGCAACCTTGCCGACAGGGCGCGACACGGTCTTCGGGGCGGAATCGGATTTCACGGCGGTTTTGGCAGGCGATTTCGAAACGGGCACGGGATTCTTGGATTGCGGGGCCTTCGAGGCGGCAGGAGCGGCGGCCGGGGCCGGCTTGGAGGCCGGTTGGGCTGCTGCCACTGCCACGGTCTTGGCCGGGACAGGCTTGGCCGGAGCCGGCTTGGCAGCAGGCTTCGGTGCGGACTTCACTACTGGGGCCGGGGTCGGCTTTACGGCCGGCGCGGCAACATTCTTGGCAACCTTCTTTACAGCGGCAGGCGTGGCGACCGGCTTGGCCGCAGCGACCTTCTTTGCTGCGGGCTTGGCGACCGGCTTGACCGCAGCCTTCTTCACCACCGCCTTCGGCGCCGGCTTGGTTGCTGCCTTCTTCGCCACTGGCTTGGCGGCAGCCTTCTTCACCGGCGCGGCCTTGCTGGCGGCCTTCTTCACCACCGGCGCCTTCTTGCTGGCAGCAGCAGGCTTGGCCTTGGCGGGCGCAGCAGCCTTCTTCGCCACCGGCTTGGTTGCCTTGACCGGCGTTTTCTTTGCGGTGGCCTTCCTGGCCGCCGGTTGCGAGGACGCTGCCTTGGTCGCCGGCTTGCTGGCCGGTTTCCTGGCAACGGGCTTTGCCGCCAACTTCTTCACAACAGGCTTGGCGGTTTTCTTGGCGGCCGTTGCGGCCTTCTTTGCAGTTTTTTTAGCAGCCACGAAACGCTCTTCCTTGGATTCCCCGGGGCCCGGGAAAGCGGGCCTTTATAGCCTACCCGACCCGCAGCAGCAACCTCGGCACCCTGCTCCATTCAGTCCTGGAGTCAAGGCGCCCTTGGAGGCAGTCCGACGAACACGGACCGCCTTGCGCGGTACGGAACCTGGCCAGCACCCGCAGGCGCTGGTACCGGTCGCAGGCCATCGGCGACATGCGACCAACGGCCCATCCTGCACAAATGCGGCCTTCATGCCAACTGGCATAAGATGACTGGGTGATCTCGCGCCTGCTCATTGCCCTGCTGCGCTTCTACAAGCGCTTCATCAGCCCCTTGCTGGGGCCACGCTGCCGTTTCGTGCCGAGCTGTTCTGAATACGCGATGGAAGCCATCTCGCGGCACGGCCCGCTGCGCGGCTGCTGGCTGGCTGCACGCCGGCTCGGTCGCTGCCACCCGTTCCATCCCGGCGGCTTCGACCCCGTGCCCGAGTCTCCCAACGCCCCCTCTTGCCGTTGCACAGGAAAACACTGACATGTCCTCCACCCTCATCACCAACGCCCGGATGGTCAACGAAGGCCGCACCTTCGACGGCGACCTGCGCATCGAGAACGGCCGCATCGCGCAGATCGGCAGCGGGCTGGCGCCGCGCGACGGCGAGCAGGTGGTGGATGCGGCCGGACGCTGGCTGCTGCCCGGCATGATCGATGACCAGGTGCACTTCCGCGAACCGGGCCTGACCCACAAGGGCGACATCGCCAGCGAATCGGCCGCGGCCGTGGCCGGTGGCCTGACCAGCTTCATGGACATGCCCAACACCAACCCGCCGACGCTGGATTCGACCATCCTGGAAGCCAAGTACGAGCTCGCGCGCGGCCGCGCCTGGGCCAACTATGGCTTCTACCACGGCGCCAGCAATGACAACCTCGACGCGATCCGTGCCCTGGATCCGAAGAAGGCCCCGGGCGTGAAGGTGTTCATGGGTGCTTCGACCGGCAACATGCTGGTGGACAACCCGGAAACGCTGGATGCGATCTTCCGCGAATGCCCGACCCCGATCATCACGCACTGCGAAGACACGCCGATGATCGATGCCAACCTGAAGGCCTTCCAGGAAAAGTACGGCGATGCGCTGACCCCTGACATGCATCCGGACATCCGTTCGCGCGAGGCCTGCATCAAGTCGACCCGGCTGGCGATGTCGCTGGCGCGCAAGCACGGCACCCGCCTGCATGTGCTGCACATCTCCACCGCCGACGAGCTGGCGCTGTTCGAGAAGGGCCCGCTGATCCGCGCCGACGGCAGCCGCAAGCAGATCACCGCCGAGACCTGCGTGCACTTCCTGCACTTCGCGCGCCCGGACTATGCGACCAAGGGCAACCTGATCAAGTGCAACCCGGCCATCAAGGAAGTGTCCGACCGCGAGGCGATCACCGCTGCGCTGGCCGACGACGTGCTGGACGTGCTGGCCACCGACCACGCGCCGCACACCTGGGAAGAGAAGCAGAAGCCGTACGCGCAGGCACCGTCGGGCCTGCCGCTGGTGCAGTACGCGCTGGTGGCCGCGCTGGAGCGCGTGCACGAAGGCAAGCTGACCCGCGAGCAGGTGGTGCAGAAATTCGCACACGCGCCGGCACAGTTGTTCGACGTGGAAGAGCGCGGCTTCCTGCGCGAAGGCTACTTCGCCGACCTGGTGCTGGTGGAAGACGTGCCGTTCACCGTCAAGCGCGAGGACGTGCTGTCCAAGTGCGGCTGGTCGCCGTTCGAAGGCACGACCTTCCGTTCGCGCGTGGCCTCCACCTGGGTGAACGGCCAGCTGGTGTGGGACGGCAGCAAACTGGTGGGCGAGCCCGCCGGCCAGCGCATGACCTACGACCGCTGATGCGCGCGGCCCTATTTACCGGGGCGCTGCTGCTGGCGGCGCCCCTGCTCAGCGTACCGTCGGCTCACGCGCAGGATGCCATCGGCAGCCTGATCGACAGCCGCGTGGTGTTCCCGGCCAGTGCGTCGCAGGGCGCATTGGTGATCGGCAAGGTTCCCGCCGGCAGCCGCGTGCAGTACGCCGGCCGCCAGCTGCGTGTCAGCGGCTACGGCAGCGTGGTGTTCGGCATCGGCCGCGACGAGAAGGGACCATTGCGCGTGCAGGTGCAGCGCCCCGATGGTGGCAGCGAGACCGCGACCATTGCGGTGACGCCGCGCGACTGGCCCACCGAGCGGGTCAACGGCGTGCCGCCGAAGACGGTCAATCCGCCGCCGGCGATTGCCGAGCGGATCAAGCGCGAACAGGCGCAGGTGACCGCCGCGCGTGCCCGCGATGACGACCGCACCGACTTCACCCAGACCTTCATCTGGCCGGTGCAGGGCCGCATCAGCGGTCGCTTCGGCAATGCGCGCGTGTACAACGGGCAGCCCGGTGCCGGTCATTCCGGCATGGACATCGCGGTACCGACCGGCACCCCGGTGAAGGCACCGGCCGCCGGCATCGTCACCTTCGCCGGGCCGGACCTGTACCTGACCGGCGGTACGCTGCTGCTCGACCACGGTTTCGGGGTCAGCTCCAACTTCCTGCACCTGTCGCGCATCGACGTAAAAGTTGGCGACCGTGTGGAACAAGGCCAGGTGATCGCCGCGGTCGGCGCCACCGGCCGTGCCACCGGCCCGCACCTGCACTGGGGCATGAACTGGTTCGATACCCGTATCGATCCGCTACTGGTACTGGAACGCAAGTAACGCGCGCAATGCGCTTTGGTGGGTGCCAACCTTGGTCGCACAACCTCACAGAGCGTGCGGACCAAGGTCCGCACCCACCAGAAGCAGTCAACAGCGCCGATCGATCAACCGCGCGCAGCCCACCACACGCGCAACAAGGTGCGCACCGGGGTCGCTTCAATCGGCTTGCCTGCGGCCTGCGCGGCAACGCGGGCGCGCGCCAGGCTGGACCACACACGGCGCGGGCGCGGGCCGGGCACGCGCGTGCCCCAGCCCTTCAACAGATGCTGCGCCCAGCGCTGTGCAGCCGTGCTGGCATCACCATCCAGCAGGCTGCGCGGTACACCTGCCACGCCGGCATCCTGCAGGCGCTGGGCCAGGGTCTGCAACTGCACCGCGCGACCGGCACCGGTGCGCGGCTTGTCCGCGAACAAGGCCGCCTCCACCGCAGCTACGGCCTCGGCGTAGTTGGCCAGCGCACGCTCGGCACCGGCCGCATCCAGTGCGACGGTGCGCGCTTCAACCAGATCCGGCAGCGCCTCGGCCAGCTGCGCCCATGGCGCGCGCACCGGCTCCAGCAGACGGCCCAGTGGATGGCGCGAACGATGCCCGGCCCAGCTGCGCAGTTCCTCGCCCCACCATGCCAGCTTGGCATCGGCCGGCAGCGGATCGCCGCCGGTATTGAGCATGTCGTCGAACTCCTGCAGCAGCGCGAACCACGCCACGGCAAGCTCGCGTTGCGATTCGGCCACGAACGGGGCGGCCACCGACCATTCCGGCCAACGGCTGCGCCACTTGTCGAGGAAACTGTCCAGCGCGGTACTGCTCACTACGTGATTCCTTACGGCTGGGCCGGGGCTGCCGGCCGGGTCGGCCAGAGACTGGCCAGTTGCAGAAGTTCGGCGTTCTCGACCAGCACGTCGGCCTGCCAGGCCAGCGGGTCGTCGCTGTGCAGGCGGTAGCCCCACAGCGCCGCCACCGACGGCATGGCGGCAGCGCGTGCGGCGATGATGTCGCGCTCGTCGTCACCCACGTACACGCAGTCTTCGGCGGCAATGCCAATGGCCTGCGCAGCGTGCAGCAGCGGCAGCGGGTGCGGCTTGCGTTCGGCCAGGCTGTCACCACCGACCAGTACTGCACAGCGCTGCTGCCAGCCGTGCTGCGGCAGGATCAAGCGCGCCAGGTATTCAGGCTTGTTGGTAACAATGCCCCACACCGTACCGGCCTCATCCAGCGCGGCAAGCATGCCGGCCACGCCGTCGAACAGCACTGCGTGCTGGCCGATCAACGCTTCATAGCGCTGCAGGAATTCCGGGATCAGTGCATCGCGCGCAGCGGCATCCAGGTCCGGGAACGCGGCCGAGACCATCGCCCGCGAGCCCTTCGACACCACCGGGCGCAGTGCGGCCGGATCGATGGGTGCACGACCACGTTCGGCCAGCATCGCGTTGCAGGTGGCGACGAAGTCCGGCGCGCTGTCCAGCAACGTGCCATCCAGGTCGAACAGCACCGCACGTGGGAAGCGGGCGGAGGTCATGCCGGCTTGACCGCGTAGGCCAGGTAGTTGATGTCGGTGCGGCTGCTCAGGCGGGCGTGGTTGCGCCACGGCTCGTAGGCCATGCCGCTGACGTCCACCAGCTGCATGTCGGCCTCGCGCAGCCAGCGCGCCAGCTCGGCCGGCTTGATGAATTCCTGGTAGTGGTGCGTGCCCTTGGGCAGCAGCCGCGCCACGTACTCGGCACCGACAATCGCCACTGCGAAGGCGGCAGCGGTGCGGTTGATGGTCGACAGGAACAGGTGGCCGCCCGGCTTCAGCAGGCGCTTGCAGGCCTCGATGATCGCGCCCGGGTCCGGCACGTGCTCCAGCATTTCCATGCAGGTCACCACATCGAAGCTGCCCGGCTGCTCGGCGGCCAGGTCCTCGGCGGCCTGCACCCGGTAATCGACCTTGGCGCCGCTTTCCAGCGCATGCAGGCGCGCGACCTTGACCAGCTCCGGGGCCAGGTCGATGGCGGTGACGTCGGCGCCGGCCTGGGCCAGCGCTTCGCTCAACAGGCCGCCACCGCAACCGATGTCGAGTACGCGTGCGCCGCGCAGCGGAACGCGGTCGGCCACGTATTTCAGGCGCACCGGGTTCAGCGCATGCAGTGGCTTCTGCGGGCCGTCAGCGTCCCACCAGCGGTTGGCCAGCGCGGCGAACTTGTCCAGCTCGGCCTGATCGAAATTGGAGGAAGTGTGGGGGGCAGTCATGAGGGAGTCCTTGCGGCGCCGGGGTTCAGGCGCGGATATGACGGATGCGCTCGCGCCACTGGCGCGCGTTGGCGATGATGCCCGGCAGGTCCATGCCGACCAGCTCGCGCTGCACCAGCTTCGGCTTGCCGGCGATCCAGACGTCGCTGACCTGCTGGCGGCCGGTGGCGTACACCAGCTGCGACAGCACGTTGTGCAGCGGCTGGGTTTCCAGTGCGGACAGGTCGACGCAGACCAGGTCGGCCTGCTTGCCGACTTCGATCGAACCGATGCGCTCGCCGAAGCCCAGCGCGCGGGCACCGCCCAGGGTGGACGCGCGCAGCGTGGTTGCCGCGTCCAGCGCGGTGGCGTCATCGGCCACGGCCTTGGCCAGAATCGCCGCGGTGCGGTTCTCGCTGAACATGTCCAGGTCGTTGTTGCTGGCGCAGCCGTCGGTGCCGATCGCCAGGTTCACGCCGGCGCGCTGCAGGGCGCAGGCCGGGCAGAAACCGGAGGCGAGCTTCAGGTTCGATTCCGGGCAATGCACCACGCTGACGCCACGCTCGGCGCACAGGTGGATTTCCGCATCGGTCAGCTGGGTCATGTGCACCGCGATCAGGCGGTCGTTGACCAGGCCGAGGCGATCCAGCCGCGCCAGCGGGCGCTGGCCGTGCAGCTTGATCGAATCGTTGATCTCCTGCGCGGTCTCGTGGGTGTGCAGGTGCACCTGCATGTCGAGCTGGTCGGACAGCATCCGCACCCGCTCGAAGTTGGCATCGTTGACCGTATACGGCGCATGCGGCGCGAACGCGGTGCCGATCAGCGGATCGGTGCGCCACTGGTCATGCAGTTCACCGGCCTTGGCGAAGTACTCGTCGTCGGTCTTGGCCCAGGCGGTGGGGAAATCGATGATGACCGCGCCGACCAGCGCGCGGAAACCATGCTTCTTGTAGACGGCGGCCTGCACATCGCCGAAGAAGTAGTTCTCGTTGGCGCAGGTGGTGCCGCCGCGCAGCATCTCGGCGATGGCCAGGGTGGTGCCGTCGGCCACGAATTCCGGCCCGATCACCGCCGCTTCCACCGGCCAGATGTGCTGCTGCAGCCAGGTCATCAACGGCAGGTCGTCGGCGACGCCGCGCAGCAGGGTCATCGGGTTGTGCGTGTGCGCGTTGACCAGGCCCGGCATCAGCGCGGCCTCAGGGCGGCTGACCACCTGGGTGGCACGGAAGCGCGCGCGCGCCTCGGCACGCGGCAGGATGGCCACGATCTCGCTGCCACGCACGGCAACGGCATGGTCTTCCAGCACCACCGCATGCGGCTCGATCGGAACGACGTAACCGGCTTCGATGAGCAGGTCGCAGGCTTCGGGGAGGTGCGGGCTATCGCTCATGCGGACTCACTGGCTGGGGGGCGGCGAGATACTTCTGGGGGACACGCCCCTGAGTCAGGGGCTGCCGCGAAGCGGCGGGGTCTGGAGACCCGTGAAGCGGGGGCCCATGATCTGCCGAAGCAGATCATGGGAGCGCCAGCGCGAATGCGATGGCGCGTATCCGGCCAGCGGCCGTCACTACCGTAATCCGGCTGCGCCGGATTACTTGACGCGTGCGGAGTATTCGCCCGAACGGGTGTCGACGCGGATCACTTCGTCCTGGTTCACGAACAGCGGCACGCGGACCACGGCGCCGGTTTCCAGGGTGGCCGGCTTGCCGCCGCCGCCCGAGGTGTCGCCACGGACGCCCGGATCGGTTTCGGTGATCTTCAGCTCGACGAAGTTCGGCGGCTGCACGAAGATCGGCTCACCGTTCCACAGGGTGACCACGCAGGACTCCTCGCCCTTCAGCCACTTCTCGGCGCCGCCCATGCCGGCCTTGGTGGCCTGGACCTGCTCGAAGGATTCCGGGTCCATGAAGTGCCAGTACTCGCCGTCGCTGTACATGAAGTTCATGTCGGTATCGACGACGTCGGCTGCATCCAGCGAGTCGGTCGACTTCATGGTCACTTCCTGGGTACGGCCGTCCTTGATCAGGCGGTACTTCACGCGGGTGAAGGCCTGGCCCTTGCCCGGCTTGACGTATTCGGTGTCGATGATGACGGCCGGTTGGTTGTTGACCAGGATCTTCATCCCGTTCTTGACGTCGTTCATGCCGTAGCTGGCCATGCGTAAACTCCTGAGTGGCAAAAACGCCGCGGGTGCGGCGAGCCGTTAGAATGGAAAGCCCACCGGATGCCGGTGGGCGACTGTTTTTCTGCCCCCATGATAACCGCAGGCCCCCTCTCCATGCAGCTTTCCGCCTTCCCCCGGCCCCAGTCGCCAGGCGCGCCCGCGCGCTGGCAGCAGCTCTGGCGCAAGGCACTGCGCGACCCGCAGGCGCTGCTGGCCCGGCTGCAGCTGGACCCGGCGGCACTGGGCGTCTCCGAAGCGGCCATGGCCCAGTTCGCGCTGCGCGTGCCGGAGGGGTTCGTGGCCCGCATGCGCAAGGGCGATCCGGCCGATCCGCTGCTGCGGCAGGTGCTGCCGATCGACGAGGAAATGCGCCCGGCGCCCGGATTCAGCTTCGATGCGGTGGGCGATGGCGCGGCCAAGAAGGCCACCGGCGTCATCCAGAAGTACCGAGGCCGCGCCCTGCTGGTGGCGACGGGCAGCTGTGCGATCAACTGCCGCTACTGCTTCCGCCGCCACTTCGACTATGGCGCGGAAAACGCTGCCAAGGGCGGCTGGCAGGAGGCCGTAGCCGCCATTGCCGCCGACCCGGACATCGACGAGGTGATCCTGTCCGGCGGTGACCCGCTGTCGCTGGCCACGCACAAGCTGGTCGAGCTGACCGACGCCCTGCGCGCGATCCCGCATATCCGCCGCCTGCGCATCCATACCCGGCTGCCGATCGTGCTGCCCGAGCGCGTGGACGAGGAACTGCTGGCCTGGCTGGGTGGCCTGCCGTGGCCGCTGGCCATCGTGGTCCACGCCAACCACGCCAACGAATTCGACGCCAGCGTGGACGCCGCGATGGCGCGCCTGCGCGGCATCGGCGCCCAGCTGCTGAACCAGGCGGTGCTGCTGCGCGGGGTCAACGACAGCGTGCAGGCCCTGCAGGACCTGAGCGAGCGCAGCTTCGCCGCCGGCGTGCTGCCCTACTACCTGCACCAGCTGGACCGGGTCGAGGGCGTGGCCCACTTCGAAGTGGACGACACCCGGGCCAAGGCATTGATTGCCGGGTTGACCGCGCGCCTGTCCGGCTATCTGGTCCCGAAGCTGGTACGCGAACTGCCCGGCGACCCGAGCAAGCGCCCGGTGTAATTCCGTAGCGGGGGTCATCCCTTTTCCTGCGGAAAAGGGATGACCCCCGGCACAACGTCAATCGGTCAAACGCCCGATTCGATCATCCGCACCACTTCGGTGGCGGTGACCGGGTGGCTCAGCCAGTAGCCCTGCCCCAGATCGCAGCCGCGCTGCGCCAGCAGCTCGAACTGCGCCTGCTGCTCGATGCCCTCGGCCACCACCGTGATGCCCAGCGCGTGGGCCATGGCGATGATCGCCGTAGTCAATGCGAGGTCGTCGGGATCCCGCTGCATGTCGGCCACGAAGCTCTTGTCGATCTTCACGCCGTCCACCGGCACCTGGCGCAGATGACTGAGCCCAGAGAAGCCGGTCCCGAAATCATCCAGCCAGACCTTCACGCCGGTGCGGTGCAGCTTGTCCAGCAGCTGCGCGGCGACCATCTCGTCACCGATCACCGCGGTCTCGGTCAGCTCCAGATGCAGGCGCGACGCTGGCAGCCCGGACTCATGCAGGCACTGCGCGACCAGCGCCGGCAGTTCGCCGCCGCGCAGCTGCCGCGGTGACACGTTGACCGATACGAACAGGTCGTCGCCTGCCACGCCACGTGGCCATTGCGAGGCCTCCATGCAGGCCGCACGCAGGACTTTCGGACCGATGATCTCGATCAGGCCGCTCTGCTCGGCCACCTCGATGAACACCGATGGCGGAATCGTGCCCAAGGTCGGATGCTGCCAGCGCAGCAGCACTTCGACGCCGACCATGCGGCGGTCGCGCATGCGGAAGATCGGCTGGTAGGCCAGGCGCAGTTCGCCGCGCTCCCAGGCCCCGCGCAGCTCCTGTTCCATATGCACGCGACGTTCGACCGCGTGGTCCATCGCCCGGCTGTAGTAGCGATAGCAGTTCTTGCCGGCCATCTTCGCCTGGTACATGGCGATGTCGCCGTTTTTCAACAGGGTGGTCGCATCGGCCGCATCGTCGGGGAACAGGGTCACGCCGATCGAGGTGCCCAGGAACAGCTCCCTGCCCTGCACCACCAGCGGCCTGCCCAGCTCGCGCACCAGCACTTCGGCCAGCAGCCGCGCGTTGGCGGCCACATCACCGTCGCCCACCAGGATCACGAACTCGTCACCGCCGAAGCGGGCCAGCAGGGCCTCGTCGCCGCCTGCCTCCGCAACGGCGCGGCCGATGCGCTGTGCGAACTGCAGCAACGCCTCGTCACCGGCCTCATGGCCAAGCGTGTCGTTGACCCGCTTGAAATCGTCGATGTCGGCGAACAGCAGGCCCAACCGGTGATTGGCGGCACGCGCCGCCATCAGCCGATGGTCCAGCGCTTCGCGGAATGCCAGCCGGTTGGTCAGCCCGGTCAGCGCGTCGGTATAGGCCATGCGCCGCACTTCACGGTCATGGCGGGCGATCGCATCGCGCATGCGGGCGAAGCCGCGCACCAGCTCACCCACTTCGTCGTCACGGGTGTTCTCGGCCAGGGGCGTCTGGTAGTCACCGGCCTCGATGCGGCGCGCGGCCGCGGCCAGATCGCGGATCGGCGCGACCAGCGTGCGCTGCACGTACAGGATCACCACCACGCCGATCACCACCAGCAACCCCAGCATCAGCAGCAACCAACCCAGGTGGCGGCTGCCGACCAGTTGCAGGCGCTCGCCAAGGGTGGCGTTGGCCGCCTGTTCGCGTTGCTGCACTTCGTCCAGCGCCATGCCGACGCGGACGCCGCCGATGCGCTGGTTGCCAACCATGATCGGCATCGTGTTGTCCAGCACCTTCGGCGATTCCTGCACCAGCAAGGCCTGCGCCGCCGCAGCCTTGGGTGCCAGGGGATCGGCCATCGGCTGGCCGAATCCCGGGACCTCGACCGAGCCGTCGTGCACCAGCCGGCCGCGCTCGTCGAACACCAGTACATAGCGCACCACCGGCTGTCGCGCCGTGCTGCGCACCAGCACGCCGACCTGGTCCAGGTCGCGGTAATACAGCGGGTTGGCCAGCGCATCGGACAACTCGCGTGCCATCGCCTCGCCGCGGCTGCGCACGCTGCGGTCGAACAACTCATGGATGACGCCACCGCTGAGGGTGCGCACCTCGCTCTGCATCGCCGTCTGGCGCCCCAGCAGCACCGCCAGGATGGCGACCACCACGACCATCGCTCCGCCCATCGCCAGCAGGAACCGGGCCTGCATCCCCGAGCCGAGCCACTTCATTCCACTTCCATCCGCACGCGCGTCAATCCTTGTTTCAATTCATCCAACCGCTGCTGCGCATGCGCATCGACACGGTGGAAACCGGAAGTGCCAAAAAACCGATGCAACGCACCCTGTGCCTGCGGGTCGCTGGCGGCCTGCAGCAGGACTTCCTGCAGGCGGTCGCGCACCCGGGCATCGAGGTCGGCGCGGACCATCTCCACCGCACGCGGGTAGGGTTCGGTGCGCAGCAGTTCGCGGAAATCGCGCCGGAATGCAGCCGGCACCCGCCGCTCGTCGTTCCAGTCCACGCTGCTCACCGCCCCCACATCCGCCATCCCCTTGTGCACGTACGTCGCGATGTTCAACTCGCTGCGCGCGAACACATACCCCACGCTGTCACGCCCGGGCACGTCCCAGACCCCGGCCAGGATCTGCGGCGACAGGCCATGGTTCAGCAGAGTCATCACCGGCACCAGGTAGGCGCTGGTGGATGCCGTGTTCTGCAGGGCCAGGCGATGGCCGCGCAGATCCTGCACCCGCTGGATGGGACTGTCGCTGCGCACGAAGAACACCGTCTGGTATTCGCGCACCCCGTTGCGCTCGGTCAACAGCAGCGGCCGCGCACCACTGCGCTGGCCCAGTGCCACCGCCGTACCGGAGGTTTCCGTGACCCAGTCGACCCGTCCCCGCCGCAGATAGCTGGCCATCTGCTGCGGGTCGCGGGCCATCAGTACCCGCCCCTCCTGGATGCCGACGTCATGCATGCGCGCCACCACGTAGTCCAGCAGGGGTTGCAGCTGCTCGTAGTGAGCCTGGGGGTCATCGCTGATCCGGCCCAGCACCAGCACCGGATCCGGTGCTGCATGCACGGCTCCGGCCAGCAGGACCATGGCCAGGCTCAGCAGTCCCCCCTGCATTGCCTTTCGCAGACCCGACACAGACGTCATCCCCCCCTGGGTATCCAGACAGACTACCCGAAAAAATGAGAACGTCGTCAGCTGTCCTTGCTGCCGGCCTGGGCCAGACGCGCCATGCGCTGGGTGTCGGCGAGGATGCCACGCAACAGGCGCACTTCCTGCTCGCTCGGCTCGCTGCGCAGGAACAGGCGGCGCAGCTTGCGCATCGCCGATTCCGGCGCGCGGCCCTTGTGGAAATCGATCTCGTCCAGGGTGTCGCCGAGCTGGGCGAAGAAGCTCTCCATCTGCTCATGGCTGGCGGCCTGTTCGCGGAAGCCCGGCTCGGCGTCGGCGGCCGGCTGCGCGCCCAGCAGCTGCATGCGCGTTTCGTACGCCAGCACCTGCACGGCGGCGGCCAGGTTGAGCGAGCTGAACTCCGGGTCTGACGGGATGTGCACTGCGGCGTGGCAGAGCTGCAGCTCCTCGTTGGTCAGGCCGGTGCGCTCGCGGCCGAATACCAGTGCGACCTCGGCACCTTCGCCCGCCTTGGCCACCGCACGGGCAGCGGCATCGGCCGGCAGGTACTCCTCCAGCTGGACGCGGCGGGCACGGGCCGTGCAACCCAGTACCAGGCGGCAATCCGCCACGGCCTCGGCCAGGGTAGCCACCACCGGAGCGTCCCCCAGCACGTCTTCGGCACCGGCCGAGCGGCGGAAGGCCTCCTCGTCCAGCGGCTTTTCGGGGGCGACCAGCACCAGGCGGGCCAGGCCCATGGTCTTCAGGGCGCGGGCGGCAGCCCCCATGTTGCCGGGGTGCTGGGTACCGACCAGGACGAATCGGAGGCGGGTGGCGGCGGGAAACTGGGACATGAACAGGGAAAAGGTCGAGCTGGACGATGACCAATGGTAAACTGTGCGGCCGGCCACTGCGCCGGACCCGCTCTTTTCCCCCGCCAGTCCATCTCTTCTGCCTTTCCGGGAGCCCACGCCATGCAGAAACCCGCCGTCACCGTCATGGTCAAGGCCGCCCGCCTCGCCGGCAACGTCCTGTTGCGCAACATCAACAAGCTCGAGGCACTGAACGTGGTGCAGAAGGGCCGGATGGACTACGCCAGCGAAGTGGATGCGGACGCGGAAAAGGTCATCGTCAAGGAACTCAAGCGCGCCTACCCGGATTACGGCATCTTCGGTGAAGAAGGTGGCGTGCAGGGCGAGCGCCGCCAGATGTGGGTCATCGACCCGCTGGATGGCACCAGCAACTACCTGCGCGGCGTGCCGCACTACTGCGTGTCGATCGCCCTGGTCGAGAACGGCGAGCCGACCGATGCCGTCATCTTCGATCCGCTGCGCAATGAACTGTTCACCGCCAGCCGTGGCGCCGGCGCCGTGCTGAACGACCGCCGCATCCGCGTGGCCGACCGCAAGGATCTGGAAGGCACGATGATCCACACCGGCTTCGCCCCGCGCGAACGCAGCCGCGCCAGCGCGCAGCTGAAGTCGGTCGACACCCTGCTGGTCCAGGCTGAGGACATCCGCCGCACCGGTTCGGCCGCGCTGGACCTGGCCTACGTGGCCTGCGGCCGCGCCGACGCCTATTTCGAAGCCGGCGTGAAGGCGTGGGACATCGCTGCCGGGCTGCTGCTGGTCCGCGAGGCGGGTGGCAAGGTCTGCGACTTCAAGGGCGCGACCCTGGGCCGGATGGACAACCGTGGCCCGGAGACCCACCAGATCGTTGCCGGCAACCTGAAGGTGGCCGAGTCGCTGCAGAAGGTGCTGGTGAACACGGGCTACGCGGCGGAGTTCGACGCGAAGTTCTGAGGTTTCGCGTAAAGCGGTTCATGGAGACGGCACCTGCGAGGGTGCCGTTTTCGCTTGTGCGGTGATCGTGCTTGTCACTTTCTTTGCTCGTGCAAAGAAAGTAACCAAAGAAACACGCCGCCAGGGCGCGAGCCGTCGCTACGCGCCGGTACCCTGCGCTTCTCGGTGAATCAGGGGACGGCGCCGAACTCGCTGCGCTCAGACACCGGCGCCTCTTCGCCCCTGATTCCCCTGCGATGCTCGGCTCGCTCAAGGCGGACCCAAGGTCAAATGCCACAGCTGCACCCAGTAGATCCACGCCATGCGTGGATGCTGTTGCCCTTGATCTTGATTTTCCAGTCCGCCTTCAAGCGAGCCGAGCACCGCAGGTCCGGCGAGGGCGAAGAGGTGCGGGTGTCTGAGCGCAGCGAGTTCCCGCACCGTCCCTCGACGGGCCGAGGAGCGTAGGGTACCGGCGTGCGCAGCACGTCGGCTCGCGCCCTGGCGGCGTGTTTCTTTGGTTACTTTCTTTGCACGAGCAAAGAAAGTGACACCTCCCCGCAGGCGCGGAAACGATCCGCCGGGCACGATCCGGCATCAGCAATGCACCGCGCAAACAAAAACGCCCGGCGCGGGGCCAGGCGTTCCTGCACTACCGTAGAAGTACGGAGACTTACGCCACCGTCGACGCCCGCAGCGCGGCGATGCGCTCTTCCAGCGGCGGATGGCTCATGAACAGCTTCTTCGCCGTCGAACCAGCAATACCGAAAGCGGCAATCTGGGTCGGCAGCGTGCTCTGGCCGTGGTTCAGCTGCAGCCGCTCCAACGCGGCGATCATCTTCTGGCGGCCGGCCAGCGAGGCACCGCCGGCGTCGGCGCGGAACTCGCGGTGGCGCGAGAACCACATCGAGATCATGGTGGCGAACAGGCCGAACACCATCTCCAGCACGAACACGATGATGTAATAGGCGAAGCCACGGCCGCCGCCTTCGCGGTTACCCGACAGCGCGCTGTCGATGATGCCGCCGACCACGCGGGCCAGCACGATCACGAAGGTGTTCAGCACGCCCTGCAGCAGCGCCATGGTGATCATGTCACCGTTGGCGACGTGGGCGATCTCGTGGCCCAGCACCGCTTCGGCCTCGTCTTCGCTCATGTTGTGCAGCAGGCCGGTGGACACCGCGACCAGTGCGTTGTTGCGGTTGGCGCCAGTGGCGAAGGCGTTGATCTCCGGGCCTTCGTACACCGCTACTTCGGGCATGCCGATACCGGCCGCCTTGGCCTGGCGCTCGACGGTGGCCAGCAGCCAGCGCTCGGTCTGGTTGCGCGGCTCGGTGATCACCACCGCACCGGTGGAGCGCTTGGCCATCCACTTGGAGAGCAGCAGCGAGATGAAGGAGCCACCGAAGCCGAAGATCGCGGCCATGACCAGCAGGCCGCTCATCTGGCTTGGATTGACCCCGAGCAACGACATCACGATGCTGGCGAGAATCAGGACCGCGAAGTTGGTCGCCAGGAACAGGGCAATGCGGGTAAACATGGGAAAATCCGGCTCGGAAGGGGTCGATACCGGTCAATTTGCGGTGTGGTCAGCTTGAATTCAAGCGCCAACCTGACCGACGATTCAGCCAGCATGACCTCCCCCATTCCCTGCGGTCGTTTCGCGCCCTCGCCGACCGGCCTGCTCCATCCCGGATCCCTGCTCGCCGCCTTCGGCAGCTGGCTGCTCGCGCGACATAACGGCGGCTTGTGGCGGCTGCGCATCGAAGACGTCGATCCACCACGCACCGTGCCCGGCGCCGCCGAGTCACAGCTGCGGGCGCTGGCAGCGTTCGGCCTGGTCCACGATGGCCCGATCCTCTGGCAGAGCACCCGCGGCGAGGCCTACCAGGCCGCGCTGGACGTGCTGCTGGCCAGCGACCAGGCCTTTGTCTGCCACTGCAGCCGCAGCGACCTGGCCGCCAACGGCGGCATCCACCATCGTTGCGTCGCCCGGCAACTTCGACCGGACCCTGCCGTCCGCTTCCGCGTGCCACCGGGCAGCATCGTGCACTTCGACGATGGCCTGCGCGGCCCGCAGCAGCAGGACGTGCACGCCGAAGTCGGCGACTTCGTGCTGCGCCGCGCCGATGGCTGCTGGGCCTACCAGTTGGCCGTGGTGGTCGATGACGCCGCACAAGGAGTGACCGAAGTGGTGCGCGGCGCCGACCTGCTCAACTCCACCGCGCGGCAGATCCTGCTGCAGCAGGCATTGGGGCTGGCGGTGCCGCGCTACTGGCACCTGCCGCTGCTGCTGGATGCGCCGGGCCACAAACTGTCCAAGTCGCTGGCGGCGCTGCCGGTGGACAGTTCGCACCCGCTGCCCGTGCTGCGCCAGCTCTGGAAGTTGCTCGGCCAGGCACCTGGGGCGCTGGAACCTGCGCACGACCTGGATACGCTGCTGGCCACCGCTCGGCAGGCCTTCGACCCGGCACGACTGCCGCGGACCGACATCCTGTTGCCAGCCGGCGCACTTTCCGCGCCGATGTTGCAGAATCCCCCTTCCCCCACCCGACACCCGGACAACACTCCATGACATCTCGCGTCGCACTGGTCACCGGCGGAACCGGCGGCATCGGCACCGCCATCTGCCAACGCCTGGCCGACCAGGGCCACCGGGTCGCCACCAACTACCGCGACGAGGCCAAGGCCCGCGCCTGGCAGCAGGCAATGACCAAACGCGGCTACAGCGTTTCGATCTTCCCGGGCGATGTCTCCGATCCAGGCAGCGCCGAAGCGCTGGTGCGCGCCGTCGAGGCCGAGCTGGGCCCGGTCGAGATCCTGGTCAACAACGCGGGCATCACCCGCGACACCACGTTCCATCGCATGCGCGCGGACCAGTGGCACGATGTGATCAACACCAACCTCAATTCGGTGTTCAACGTCACCCGCCCGGTCATCGAGGGCATGCGCCGCCGCGGCTGGGGCCGGGTCATCCAGATCAGTTCGATCAACGGCCTGAAGGGCCAGTACGGCCAGGCCAACTACGCGGCGGCCAAGGCCGGCATGCACGGCTTCACCATCTCGCTGGCACGCGAGAACGCCGGCTTCGGCATTACCGTCAACACCATTTCGCCCGGCTACGTCGCGACCGACATGGTGATGGCGGTGCCGGAAGAAGTGCGCGCCAAGATCGTCGCCGACATTCCCACCGGGCGCCTCGGCAAGCCGGAGGAAATCGCTTACGGGGTGTCCTTCCTAGTGGCGGAGGAAGCCTCGTGGATCACCGGAAGCAACCTGGACATCAATGGCGGCCACCATATGGGTTGGTAAGCCGCGCCGGCCTCGGCGGCGCACACCCGCCGCCCCTGCCGATGGTCATGCTGCGCAGCACGCAAACCCTTGTTGCGCAACATGATCCCCTGTGAAAGCCAAGCCTGGCGGGGGCTGAGGCGGTTGCAACGGCTGCTGCACTGCGCCATGCTTCGCATCTAATGTGACGAGTGACCGCTTCAATGGCTGCGACCCGCATCATCAAGAAGTATCCGAACCGCCGTCTCTACGACACCGAGATCTCCAGCTACATCACCATCGAGGACGTGCGCCAGCTGATCCTGGACGGTGAAGACTTCGAAGTCCGTGACGCCAAGAGCGGCGACGACCTCACCCGTTCGGTCCTGCTGCAGATCATTGCCGACCAAGAACAGGACGGCGAACCGATGCTGTCCACCCAGCTGCTGAGCCAGCTGATCCGCTTCTACGGCGATTCCCTGCAGGGCTTCATGGGCAACTACCTGGAGCGCAGCATGCAGGTCTTCCTCGACCAGCAGCAGCAGTTCCGCCAGCAGATGGGCAACCTGCTGGGCCAGACCCCGTGGGCGATGATGAACCAGCTGACCGAGCGCAACCTGGAGCTGTGGCAGGAATTCCAGCGCAGCATGGGCACCGGTTTCGGTGGTCCGCGACCGGGTGGCACCGGTACCGGCACCGGCAACAAGCCCAACGAACCCGGTACCGGCACCGGCGGCAAGACCCGCCGCTGAGCCGATGTACCGGCGGATACGAAAACGGCGCGCCCAATGGCGCGCCGCTTTGTTTTGTGCCCCGGGGGAGCATCAACGTTTAGCTTTGCACCCCGTGCATACGCGTTCGACCTTGTAGCCCTTCGCCTTCAGCTTCTCGACCACGCCGTCACCGCCCAGAAGGTGCAGCGTACCGACCACCACCAGCGTGCCACCCTGCCCGGCCTGCAGGTGCGGCAGCAGCTTCGGTACCCACGCATCGTTGCGCCCGGTGTTGATGCGCTGGTAAAGCTGCGGGTACTGCTGGCGCATTTCCGCGGCCATCTTCGTCCACAACACGCGCTCATCGCCTCGCCGCCAGGCATCATGCAGCTGGCGCGCCTGCTCATCGCCCTTGCCCGCCTGATCCAGCGCCTCGGACAGCATCTGTCGCTGCTCCTGCACGGTCATGCCGTCGAGCATGCCGATCTGGGTATCGATGTCTTCCAACCCAGCGGTCCTGCGGCCGGTCTTCTGCGCGCGCTCCATGAAATGACGGTCCAGGCCCAGCGCCGGGTCCAAGCCCATCTTCTGCATTTGCCCAACCGAAATGCTCAGGCCGACGAACCAGGGCTTCATGCCCTGCATCTGTGCCAACGGAAGCTTGTTCTCGGATGCGAACGCCTGCAGCTTCTGCCAGGTGGCCGCGTCGAGATCGCGCTTGAGCTCGCTGCCATCGGTGCGCACGGCAGCCTGCACCATGCGGCTGGCCAGCTGCGGCGACTGCATGTCCTCCGGCGACAGTTCGAACACGACCCGCTGCGAGGCCTCGAAGGCCTGCTCGACATCGGGCGACAGCGGGTAGTCCTGCGGTTTCAACAGGTGGAATGATCCAAGCAGGTATACGCGTGAATCACCCGGGCCGGTCACCTTCCACAGCAGCGGCACCGGCGGCTTGGCCGCCGCCGTGGCCGCGGCGTCGGTGGCCGGTGCATTGCGCGCCGGTGCCAGCGGTGCGATTGCAAACGCTGCCATCAGCAGCGTTGCACGGAACAGTCCCTTCAACGGCATCTCAGCCCTCTCCTTCAGACAGGTGGTAGGCCTTCTCGCCCGCTTCCATGCGCAGGTCCAGCCGGTTTTCCGGCGGCGCCAGCGGGCACGTGGCATAGGCAGTGAATGCACACGGCGGGTTGTAGGCATGATTGAAATCGATGCGTAGCGTGCCGTCGGCTGCCGGCGCATCGGTATCCAGGTAGCGCCCGGCCGGATAACTGCCGCGGCCACTGGTGCGGTCGGCAAAGATCAGGAACAGCGGCTGCCCGGTGGCTCCGATCGCCTCCAGCCGCCATGTGCGGCCGTCGCGTTCGAATTCGACCGCACCCGCATTGGGCATCTCGGTGGTCAGGCCGGTGATGTCGACAATGGGCAGGGTCTTGCCCGCCGGATGCGGGATGAAGCGTGCCTGCACCTGCCAGTCCGGGCCACCCGGCCAGTACTCCAGCCCGGCGAAATCACGGCGCGCCGGCGCATCGGCATGCTTGACCCGCAGCGCATCGCGCGGCCCGCGCCGGATGATGCTGAGCTGGCCCTTGCCACCGTCGAAGGCCAACAGGGTTGGCTGCGGATCCTTGTCGGTGTCGATGCGGATACGGCCGCGCACCGGCTGGCCATCATGGCTGACATCCACACCGGCTTCGGGCGTGAACCACCACTGGCTGCCCTCGCGACGCAGCAGGCCCAGCTTGTCCGGGCCAACCGTCAGGCGGATGCCGTTGGTGGCACCACTGCCGACGAAGTGTGATTTGTTCTGCAGCCAGTGCAGGCCGACCAGGGCCGTCCAGCCATCGGGCCGGGTCAGGTCCTGGTAGCGGGCCACCCGCCATTGCTGCTGCGCGGCCGCATAGGCCGGATCTTCGGTAACCTTCGGCGCCGGCGGTGTTGCCGGACTGCACGCGGCCAACAGCAAGGCGGCCAGCAGGCCGCCCATTCCCCGATAACGCATCGATGCTCCCCTCAACGTCCGCGCAGGAACCAGCGGTCGATCTCCGCCAGCGAAAAACGGGCCCAGGTCGGCCTGCCGTGGTTGCACTGGCCAGACCGTTCGGTGATTTCCATGTCGCGCAGCAGCGCGTTCATTTCCGGCACGGTCAGGCGCCGGTTGGCACGCACCGCACCGTGACAGGCCATTGTCGACAGCAGTTCGTCACGTGCGCTGGCCACGCGGCGGCTCTGGCCGTGCTCGCGCAGGTCGGTCAGCACATCGCGCAGCAGCCCCTCCGGTTCGGCATGCGCCAACAGCGCTGGAATACTGCGCACGTGCAGCGATCCGGGACCGGCACGGGTCACCTCGAAGCCGAGCGCCGCCAACGTTTCGGCTTCACTTTCGGCGGTGTCGGCTTCGCGCTCGCCCACGGCGAGTGTGATCGGCACCAGCAGCGGCTGCGACTGCAGGCCGATACCATCGTGCGCGTTCTTCAGGCGCTCGTAGCCGATGCGCTCGTGCGCGGCATGCATGTCGACCACGATCAGGCCTTCTGCGTTCTCGGCCAGGATGTAGATGCCGTGCAGCTGCGCGATCGCGTAGCCCAGCGGCGGTACGCCGGCGTCGGCACTGGTCACCGGCAGTCCGTTCTCGGCCGGCATCGGCGGCAGCGCAGCACCGCGTTCGGCACCGGCCGGTGCGGCATACAGCGCGGCATAGGCCGCCGGTGCATCGGCCACCTGCAGTCCAAGGGGCTGCTGCGGGCGCCAGCCGGAAAAACCACCACCACCGCCACCCGAGCCGGCACCGGGCGCAGGTCCACGCGCCAGCCCGAAACCCGATGCGCCCGCGCTCGATGTCATCGGTGCAGCAGCGGCGTCCACCGGATGCACCGGACCCGCACCGATCTCCTGCGCCGACATGCCGGCGCGGGTATCAGCCAGCGCGTCCTTCAGCGTGCGGTAGACGAAATCGTGCACCAGCCGCGAATCACGGAAGCGAACCTCGTGCTTGGCCGGGTGCACGTTGACGTCAACGCGGGTCGGGTCGAGCTCGAGGAACAGCACATAGGCTGGCTGGCGGCCGTGGTACAGCACATCGCCGTAAGCCATCTTCACCGCATGGGCGACGCTGCGGTCGCGCACCGAACGGCCGTTGACGTACAGGTACTGCTGGTCGGCGCTGGCGCGCGAATAATGCGGCTGCGCGATCCAGCCGTGCAGGCGCAGGCCGGCACCACTGTGGTCGACGCGCACGGCCTGGTTGGCGAAATCCTCGCCCAGCGTTTCGGCCAGGCGCGCATCGGAATACAGATCGCCCGGCTTGTAGCGGCGCGAGGCCTTGCCGTTGTGCGACACGCGCAGCTCGACATCCGGTCGCGCAAGCGCCAGCGAACGCAACCACTCTTCGATATGGCCCAGTTCGGTACGCTCGGCGCGCAGGAACTTGCGCCGCGCCGGTACGTTGTAGAACAGCTCGCGCACTTCCACCGTGGTGCCCGGTGCATGCGCACGTGGCGTCACTTCGCCGATCTTGCCGCCTTCGATCTGCAGTGCCGAACCGTGTTCGTCATGCGCGCGACGCGAGGACAGGGTAAAGCGGCTGACCGAGGCGATCGACGGCAGCGCTTCGCCACGGAACCCGAGCGTGGCCACCGATTCGAGGTCGTCCAGATCGGCGATCTTGCTGGTGGCGTGGCGCGAGACCGCCAGCGGCAGCTGTTCCGGCGCGATGCCACTGCCATTGTCGCGGATGCGGATCAGGCGGACACCACCCTCTTCAAGATCGATATCAACGCGGCTGGCACCGGCATCGATCGCGTTCTCGACCAGCTCCTTGACCACTGACGCAGGACGTTCGACCACTTCGCCGGCGGCGATCTGGTTGATCAGGATTTCCGGCAACGGCCGGATCGGGCGCGGTCCGGGCGCGCTCATGGGAGAGGATGGGCAGCAGACTTCATGGGTTGATGATAGCGGAGCCGCCCCGTGTAGAGTCGACTGTCAGTCGACTGCCCTCCGCCGGGCGGCGAAAACCCCGCGCTGCGCGCGTAGTTGACTGACAGTCGACGCTACAGAAAGCAGTAACCTGCCTTCGGCGGGTTACTTGCTGCCGCCGGCCATGGTCCCGGCAGCGTCGATCTCGGCCTGGGCACGGGCTGCGTACAGCGTGCCCGGCGGTGGCTGGCGGCTGAAGAAGGTGTGCACGCCATCGAGCACGGCGCCGGCGATCTTGCGCTGGTAGGCCGGGTCGATCAGGCGGCGCTCTTCGTCCGGGTTGGAGATGAACGCGGTTTCCACCAGCATCGCCGGCATGTCCGAGGTGCGCAGCACGGCGAAGTTCGCACGTTCGATGTTCGGCTTGTGATTGTTGCCGATCCGCTTCAGGCCGCCCAGCACGTGGCCGGCGGCATCTTCAGATGCCTTCATGTAACCGCTCTGGGCAAGGTCCAGCAGCACGTTGGCAAGCGTGCCTTCGGTCTGCTGCAGGCGCACGCCACCCACCAGGTCGGCCGCGTTTTCCTTGTCCGCCAGCCAGCGGGCGCGCTGCGAAGAGGCGCCCTTGGTCGACAGCACGTATACCGACGAACCAGTGGCCGAACGGTTTTCGGCCGCGTCGGCATGGATCGAAATGAAGATGTCGGCCTTGTTTGCACGTGCCTTCTGCGCACGCATCGGCAGCGGGATGAACACGTCGCTGTCGCGGGTCAGATAGGCCTTCAGGCCCGGCGTCGCATTGACCTGGCGGGCCAGCTCACGCGCCACCGCCAGGGTGACATCCTTTTCGCGCTTGCCGGTCGGGCCGATCGCGCCGGGATCCTGGCCACCATGGCCGGGATCGATGGCGACCACCAGATGACGCATGCCGGCCTGCATGCGGATGCGCGAGGCATCGCTGGGCATGGCCGGGCGCGGCGGTTCCACCGGCGTCGGCGCCGGTGCAGGCACGGTAGCCGGCGGCGTGGTCACCACGGCGGCGGTGCGCTGGCCGGCCAGGATCGCGGCCGGCGAGGAAGAAGGTGAGCTGCTGGCCACGGTACCGGCCGCCGCAACCTGGGCCGGCGCGGTGGACGGCGCCGGGGTCGGCGTGGCCGGTGCGGCGGCAGTGGCACTGGCCTGCTGCCGCACCTGCGCGGTCAGCAGTGCGGTCGCACGTGCGGCATCGGAACGCGACTGTGCGCTTTCAGCCGGGGTCGGCGCGGGCGTCGCCACCGGTGCCTGCGGCTGCACCGCCGGTGTCGCTGCCGGACGGCTGGCGGCCATGGCCGGGCCATCGCCCGGCCATTCGATCACCAGCTTGGATTCATTGCCCTCCCGCTGCATCTGCGGGCGGAACGGCGCCACCGATTCAGCGAGGTCGAAAACGACACGGAAGGTCCCCGGCACCGGCTGTCCGGTACGCACCGCCGTGACCACGCCCTGGGCAGCCGGCATCTTCAGGTTGCGTATGGCGCTGGAGTCAGGGAAGTCGACCACCAGACGGTTCGGACTGGCCAGAGAAAGCGTCTTGTAGCCGCCACTGCCGACCAGCGAGATCTCGGCACGGGTGCCGGTGGCGCCGGTATTCAGCAGGACCTGGCGGACTTCACCGGCCCACGCACTGACGCTCGCCAGACCCAGTCCGACGGCGGCACAGATAGCGATGAGACGGTTCCCCGGGCGCATGGCTCAGGATTCAATCACCGCGCTGAACGGAATGCAACACCTTTTTCCTTAATAATCCGTAACCTGCCGGTCTTTGTTCTCGTCAGCCGACAGAAATGGCCTGCAAGTCGCCCCCTTGGGGAAGCCGCTTCAGCCACTCATGTCCGACGTCGCTGGCTCCGGTGAGACGGGCGCGACGCCCCTGCCCCTCGATCTCCAACGCCACCACCAGGTCGGTCGGCGGCAGCGCGCCAGCGCCGCGTTCCGGCCATTCCACCAGCCACAACACCGCGCTGCCCTCGTCCAGGCCCAGGAAATCGAGTTCGCCGGCTTGGCCGATCCGGTACAGGTCCAGGTGCCAGGCCTCGCCACCGCTGGCCAGCGGATAGCGCTCGACCAGGGTGTAAGTGGGGCTGCGGATCGCGCCCTGCACGCCCAGCGCGCGCAGCAGTGCGCGTGCGGTGGTGGATTTGCCGGCGCCCAGGTCGCCGCGCAGTTCGATCAGCGCCTGCGGCGGTCGGGTCGCCGCCAGCCACTGCCCGAGCAGTTCGGTGGCATCGCTGTCGGCAAGGAAGAATTCAGTCATGAAGAGCGTTCCGGGTTGGCCAGTTGCCGCAGCGGCACCAGCAGATCAGTGGGAAGCATGCCGCGCGCGCCGTCGGCGGCCGCAGCGTCGCCGGCGAGCGCGTGCAGCAGTGCGCCAGTGGCGGCAGCGTCGAAGGCGGCCAGGCCCTGCGCGCGCAGGCTGGCAATGATGCCGGTGAGCAGGTCGCCCATGCCCCCCACGGCCATGCCGGGGTTGCCTGCAGCAATCAGCCGTGGCACCTGCCCGGGCGCCGTCACGATGCTGCCCGCGCCCTTCAGCACCACCACGGCGTGGAAGCGCTCGGCCAACGCCTGCGCACAGCGGTAGCGATCGGCCTGGATGTCAGCGGTACTGCAGTCGAGCAGGCGCGCGGCCTCGCCCGGATGTGGCGTAAGGATCGCCTCCGGCAGCGCGCGCGGATCCTGCGCCAGCAGATTCAGCGCATCGGCATCAACCACCAGCGGTTTGTCGCTGTCCAGCACCTGCGCAAACATTGCGCGTGCCCATTCGTCCTGGCCCAGGCCGGGGCCGATCGCCACCACCCTGGCCTTCTCCAGCAGCGCCGGCAGCACATCGCCATCTTCAAGCGCATGGGTCATCGCCTCGGGAAGCCGAGCCAGCAACGGGCCGACGTGATCGCGCCGGGTGGCCAGGCTCAACAGTCCCGCGCCGGCACGCAGTGCCGCTTCGGCCGCCATCGCGATGGCCCCACCGCTGCCATGGTTGCCGCCGACGCACAGCACGTGCCCGGATTCGCCCTTGTGGGTATTGGCACGACGCGGCGGCAGCAGTGCCGGCAAGCGAGCCTGGGTCCAGTGCTCTGCGGCGGGTGACACGCCCTGCCATGCGGCCGTGGGTAGCTGCAGCGGCGCCAACGCCTTCCGCCCGCAATGATCCAGCGCATCGCCGGTATACAGCCCGCGATGCGGCACGATGAACTGCAGGGTCAAAGCAGCCTTCACCGCCTCGCCCGGTACGGCGCCCCGGTCGGCATCGACGCCACTGGGGACGTCCAGCGCCAGAACCGGTGCCGTCTGCGCGTTGAGGGCGGCGATCAGCGCCTGCGCCACACCTTCCGGCGCACGGTCGAAGCCCAGACCGAACAGGGCATCAACCCAGATATCGGCCTCGGGCAGCCCGCCGTCGAAATCGGTGATGGTGCCGCCGTGGGACGTGAATTCCGATGCTGCACGCTGTGCCAGCGACGTCGCCGGTGGCTTGCCCGGCAAGGCGATCACCGTCACCGCGCGCCCGGCCTTCCGTGCATGGCGGGCCAGCACCAGGCCGTCGCCGCCGTTGTTGCCTGCTCCGACCACCACGCCGATCCGCTGCGCCTGCGGCCAATGCTGCAGCAGGCACTGCCAGGCGGCCTGGCCGGCCTGCGCCATCAGGCCCCAACCACCCTCGGCGGCCAGCGCCGAAGCCTGCGCATCAAGCGCACGCGCGGCAGCGGAATCGAAAAGATCGGCAAGGTTGGCCATGCAGGGATTTTATACTGGTGCACATGTCCCCCGCCCCCATCCCTGTCGATCCGGCCCAGGCCGTGCAGCGCATCCGCGAACTGGCGCGTGCGCATGGCTTCCAGCGCTGCGGTATCGCCGGCATCGAGCTGGGCGAGGATGAGGCGCACCTGGCCGACTGGCTGGGCCAGGGCCTGTACGGCACGATGGACTGGATGGCGCGCCACGGCACCCTGCGCGCGCGCCCGGCCGAGCTGCTGCCCGGCACCGTACGGGTGATCTCGGTAGGCATGGACTACAGCCACAAGGACGACACCGAAGCCTGGGCAACCCTGGCCGACCCGGGCCGCGCCTACGTGGCCCGTTACGCCTTGGGCCGCGACTACCACAAGCTGATGCGCAACCGCCTGCAGAAGCTGGCCACGCAGATCAACGATGAAGTGGCACCGCTGGGCTACCGCGTGTTCGTCGATTCGGCGCCCGTGCTGGAACGCGCACTGGCGCGCAATGCCGGCCTGGGCTGGATCGGCAAGCACACCTGCCTGATCGACCGCCATGGCGGCTCCTGGTTCTTCATCGGCGAGATCTACATCGATATCCCGCTGCCGATCGATGCACCGGCCACGGCACACTGCGGCACCTGCACGCGCTGCATCGATGTCTGCCCGACCCAGGCCATCACCGGCCCGCAGCGGCTGGACGCGCGGCGCTGTATTTCCTACCTGACCATCGAGCACGACGGTGCCATCCCCGAAGACATGCGGCCGTTGATCGGCAACCGCATCTACGGCTGTGACGACTGCCAGTTGGTCTGCCCCTGGAACAAGTTCGCCAAGCGTACCGACGAAGCCGATTTCCGCGCGCGCAACAACCTCGACACTGCCCGTCTGGACCAGCTGTTTGCCTGGGACGAAGCTGAATTCCTGCGCCGTACCGAAGGCAGCCCGATCCGGCGCAGCGGCCATGAACGCTGGCTGCGCAACATCGCCGTGGCACTGGGCAATGCACCGTCCTCGGCCGAAGCGTTGGCCGCGTTGCATACCCGCGTCGATGATCCCTCGCCGCTGGTGCGCGAACACGTGCAATGGGCGCTGGACCAGCACAGGGTGCGCTGACGTGCGATCCTGAGCCCCCGTTCCGCCCGCAGCACGCCGTTCCCATGCAGCCACGCAACAACGACATCCTCACCCCCAGCCAGCTCAACACCCTGGCCCGCGACCTGCTGGAAGGCAGCTTCCCGGCGATCTGGGTCGAGGCCGAACTGGGCAGCGTGGCGCGTCCCGCCTCCGGGCATCTGTATTTGACCCTGAAGGATGCACGTGCGCAGCTGCGCGCGGCAATGTTCCGGATGAAGGCGCAGTACCTGAAGTTCGTGCCGCGCGAAGGCATGCGCGTGCTGGTGCGCGGCAAGGTGACCCTGTACGACGCCCGTGGCGAGTACCAGATGGTGCTGGACCATATGGAGGAAGCCGGCGAAGGCGCGCTGCGCCGCGCGTTCGAAGAGCTGAAGGCACGCCTGGAAGCCGAAGGCCTGTTCGACCCGGCACGCAAGCGGCCGTTGCCGGCGCACGTGCAGCGCCTGGCGGTGATCACCTCGCCCACCGGCGCCGCCGTGCGCGACGTGCTGAGCGTGCTCGGCCGCCGCTTCCCGCTGCTGGAAGTGGACCTGCTGCCGACCTTGGTGCAGGGCAGCAGCGCCGCTGCACAGATCACCCGCCTGCTGCAGGCCGCCGATGCCAGTGGCCGCTACGACGTGATCCTGCTGACCCGTGGCGGCGGTTCACTGGAAGACCTGTGGGCCTTCAACGATGAAGCACTGGCCCGCGCGATCGCCGCCAGCCGCACCCCGGTAGTGTCGGCGGTGGGCCATGAAACCGACTTCAGCCTCAGCGATTTTGCCGCCGACCTGCGCGCACCAACGCCGTCGGTGGCAGCCGAGCTGCTGGTACCGGACCAGCGCGAACTGGCCCTGCGCCTGCGCCGTACGGCCGCGCGCATGGTGCAGCTGCAACGGCATGCGATGCAGCAGGCGATGCAGCGTGCCGACCGCGCCCTGCTGCGCCTGAACGCACAGAGCCCGCAGGCGCGGCTGGACCTGTTGCGCCGCCGTCAGCTCGATCTGGGCCGGCGCCTGCATGCGGTCTTCAACCAGCAGCAGGAGCGCCGTGCCGCACGCCTGCGCCATGCGGCCGCGGTACTGCGCGGGCACCATCCGCAACGCCAGCTCGACGCGATGCAGCGCCGCCTGACCGCCCTGCGCGGGCGGCCGCAGGCAGCGATGCAGCGCCTGCTGGAGCGCGATGCACTGCGACTGCGCGGACTGGCGCGTTCACTGGAAGCGGTCAGCCCGTTGGCCACCGTGGCCCGTGGCTACAGCATCCTGACCCGCACTGACGATGGCACGCTGGTACGGACGGTCAACCAGGTGCAGCCCGGTGACGCGCTGCAGGCCCGCGTTGGCGACGGCGTGATCGACGTGCAGGTCAAGTAGAGGGTTGCTCGGCAGGGCTGCGCCCTGCACCTGCAGAGGCTTCAAGCAACGGCCGAAGCAACAGCCAAAGCGGCTCTGGATTGCTGATGGTTTGGCGGGGCGGTGTGGCTGTGCAGGACACGCCGTAAACCCATCCATGAAGTGACCCCCGGGAGTTGGACGTCAGATCCAACCCCGAGGGATGCATGAACAGATACGACGCACGTTTCAAACTGCAGGTCGCCAAAGAGGCCTGCAAGACCTCCACATCGGTCAAAGCCATTGCCCGTCGCCA
>NZ_JCAFUM010000020.1:0-88402 GCF_059371335.1 Stenotrophomonas sp. YJH_SMC_6
CCGTTTCGCTTTCACGCTATCAAGGAGCGATCAGTTCGCCGGCGGCGTGCGCTTGGCGGCCTCTTCGTCTTCTTCATCAGCCTTGGCTTCTGCAGCTTGGGCTGCAGCGTCGGCATGGCCATCGGCGACCGGATCGATCGACGGCGTCACCACCGCATCAGCGCTCGGGGCGGCGGCTTCGATCGGTGCGGCTTCGACCGCCACCGGAGCGACCGGCTGTTCCACGATCGGCGCAGTCTCGACGACCGGCGTGGCTTCAACGGCCGGGGCGGCCTCCACCACCGGGGCACTCTCACTGGCCACCGGCTTGGTTTCAACCACCGGGGTTGCTTCAACCACCTGCGGCTTCGATTCCACGACCGGCGCGGCCTCGACTGCGACCGGCTTCGCTTCGATCACCGGTGCGGCTTCAACCACCGCGGCCGTTTCAGCCACAACCGGCTTTGCTTCGATGGCCGGCGCAGCAGCGTCCACCACCGGAGTGGCGTTGGCGACCGGTGCGGCAGCGGCGACCGGCTGGACCGGGGTCGCGGCGTCGATGGCATCGAGCATGCTGGTCTGCACCGGCGAGGACACCGCTTCGGTCTTCGCAGCTTCGACCGGTGCCTGCACTTCAGCCACGACCGGGGCGGCGGCTTCGACCACAGCGCTGCTCACCACGGCAACCGGCGCGGCGACAACAGCGGCGGCAGCACGGGCTGGCTTCTCGGCTTCGACAGCGACCGGCTCGGCTTCGTCATCGAAGTCGAACTCCGGCTGCGAACGCGTGGGCTGCACAGCCGCGACCGGCGCAGTGCCGGCAGTGCTGTCGATGTTCGGCTCGGCGCCGTCGGCGTCATCACCGTCATCACCCTCGTCCTGGTCATCACCCAGGGCGTCGCTGCCGGCGGCGTTCTCGGCGCCACCGCGACGACGACGACGGCCACCACGACGGCCACGGCGACGGCGGGTTGCGCCTTCGCCAGCCTGCTCGCCATTGGCGTCGGTTGCAGCCTCTTCACCGGCAACTGCAACCACGTCGGTCGCACTGGCCGCATTGGCAGCGGTGTCGACCGGTGCGGCCGCTTCCACCGGGGCGACCGGGGCGACCGGCGCGGTGGCTTCCTGCGCGTTCACCCCATTGGCGGCGACGGCCGTAGCGGCTACGGCTGCAGCTGCGGTCACGGCTTCGGCAGGTGCTTCGGCGGCATTGCGCTGCGGCTTCTCGGCCGGCTTGTCACCGTCCTGCTGCTGCGGGCGCGGCTGCTTGGGCTGCTTCAGCTTCGGTTGCTGGTTCTGGTTCTGGCCCTGCTGCTCGTTGCGCGGCTTGTTCTGCTGCTGCGGCGGCTGCTGGCCATCCTTGTGCTGAGGCTCCTTCTGCTTGCCCTGCTGCGGCTGCTGCTGCTGCGCATTGCCGTTATTGCCGTTGCGGCCGTCCTTGCGCTGCTCGCCGCGGTCCTTGCGGTTGCCGCCATCCTTCTGCTGCTGCGCGTTGCCATTGCCACGATTGTCGTCGCGACGGTCCTTGCGGTCCTTGTTGCGATCCTTGTTGCGGTCCTTGCGACCGCCGTCCTGCTGCTGGCGTGCAGCCGGGGCGGCCGGTGCCGGCGCAGGCGCCGGTTCGCCACCGAACACGCGCTTGAGCCAACCGATCACGCCGCCCGCCGGGGCCGGCGCAACAGGCGCTGCAGCGACCGGGGCCGGAGCGGCCGCGGCCGGCTCCACTTCCTCGCGCACCGGGGCCGGGGAGGTGTGCTTGACCTGGGTCACCGCCGGCGGCGGGATGTTCAGCTGGCCCTTGGTCAGCGCGTGCACCGGCAGCTTGCGCGGGGTGCCGCGCTGGTAGCTGGGCTTGCTGCTTTCTTCACCCAGCTCGTTCTCGCGCAGGCGGGTCACGGTGTAGTGCGGGGTGTGCAGCTGCTCGTCGGCGACGATCACGATCGGCGCCTCGTGGCGCTGTTCGATCTCGCGCAGGGCGCTGCGCTTCTCGTTCAGCAGGTAATTGGCGATCTCCACCGGGGCCTGCACCAGCACCTGCCCGGTGTTCTCCTTCATCGCATGCTCTTCAGCCACGCGGATGATCGACAGCGACAGCGACTCGACGCTGCGCATGCGGCCGTGGCCGTCACAACGCGGGCAGACGATCTGGCTGGACTCGCCCAGGCTCGGGCGCAGGCGCTGGCGGCTCATTTCCAGCAGGCCGAAGCGCGAGATGCGGCCCACCTGCACGCGCGCGCGGTCGTACTTCAGCGCGTTGGCGAGGCGGTTCTCGACTTCGCGCTGGTGCTTGTTGGACGCCATGTCGATGAAGTCGATCACCACCAGGCCGCCCAGGTCACGCAGGCGCAGCTGGCGGGCCACTTCCTCGGCCGCTTCCAGGTTGGTCTGGAACGCGGTGTCCTCGATGTCGCTGCCCTTGGTGGCACGCGAGGAGTTCACGTCGACTGCGGTCAGCGCTTCAGTCTGGTCGACCACGATCGAGCCGCCCGACGGCAGGCGCACGTTGCGCTCGTAGGCGCCTTCGATCTGCGATTCGATCTGGAAGCGGTTGAACAGCGGAATGTCGTCCTTGTAGTGCTTGAGCTTGCGCAGGGTCTGCGGCATCACCTGCTGCATGAATTCGCGGGCGTGCTCGTACATTTCCTCGGTGTCCACCAGGATCTCGCCGATGTCGGCGCGCAGGTAGTCACGCAGGGCGCGCACGATCAGGCGCGATTCCTGGTAGATCAGGAACGGGGCGGGTTTGCTCAGTGCCGCTTCGGCAATGGCGCGCCAGACATTGAGCAGGTAGTCCAGATCCCACTGCAGCTCTTCCGCATCGCGGCCGACGCCGGCGGTACGGATGATCACGCCCATGTCATCGGGGATGTTCAGCTTGTCCAGGGCGTCCTTCAGCGCGGCCCGGTCTTCGCCCTCGATGCGGCGCGACACGCCGCCGGCGCTGGGCGAGTTCGGCATCAGTACCATGTAGCGGCCGGCCAGCGAAATGAACGTGGTCAGGGCGGCGCCCTTGTTGCCACGCTCTTCCTTGTCGACCTGGACGACGATCTCCTGACCTTCCTTCAGCAGCTCGCGGATGCCGGCCTTGTTGTGGTCGACACCGGCCTGGAAGTAGTCGCGGGAGATTTCCTTCAGCGGCAGGAAGCCATGGCGGCCACCGCCGTACTCGACGAAGGCCGCTTCCAGCGAGGGCTCGATGCGGAAGATCCGGCCCTTGTAGATGTTGGACTTCTTCTGTTCCTTCGACGGCTGTTCGATGTCGATGTCATACAACGACTGGCCATCCACGATGGCAACACGCAGCTCTTCAGCCTGCGTAGCGTTGATCAGCATTCGCTTCATTGTTGCGTTCCTCGCAAGCGGCTACCGCGCGGAACGCCATGGGGTTTCGCCTCTGGACACGGCTCGCCGCCCATTCGCGCAAGCGCGGGGAGGGCGGCTTGGGTTTCCAGCGCTACGACACCACGGCAGGCCGCGGGAGCGCTTCACTCTTATGGTTT
The DNA here is from genome assembly GCF_059371335.1 of Stenotrophomonas sp. YJH_SMC_6. Lineage (NCBI taxonomy): Bacteria > Pseudomonadati > Pseudomonadota > Gammaproteobacteria > Lysobacterales > Lysobacteraceae > Stenotrophomonas > Stenotrophomonas sp. YJH_SMC_6. The sequence goes on from NZ_JCAFUM010000020.1 coordinate 3,480, forward strand.
TTGGGTGTTGCAGGGCCGCAGGCAGCTGTCAGCCAGGCTGGAGCGCCACGCGGGACATGTTCAGCACGGTTGCGTGTCAGGCATCCGGCGATGGCCGGGAAGGCCGGTGAGCCGCTAACATGGCCGCCCCGCGGGCGGTGGTCGCGCACTGTGCCGGATTCGTCGGAAGCTGGGCTTCTGGCCCTGAGTAACTTCCAACGAAATCAATCCCTTATCTCGCCCCCCGAGTGTAACAGAATAAACAGCCTGATGACCGCCCAAGACCCCACCAAGCCCGCCGGCGACAAGCCTTCCGTGCGCATGATCACCGTTCCCGCCGACCGCGCCGGCCAGCGCCTGGACAACTTCCTGCTCGGCCAGCTGAAGGGCGCCCCGCGCAGCCTGGTCTACAAGCTGGTGCGCAGTGGCCAGGTACGGGTGAACGGCGGCCGCGCCAAGGCCGAGCGCAAGCTGGAGGCGGGCGACGAAGTGCGCGTGCCGCCGGTTCGTCTCACCGAAGAGGGAGACAAGGTGGGTCCCCCGGAGGCATTCATGCGCCGGCTGGAGCAGGCCATCGTGTTCGAGGACGCGCGCCTGCTGGCCCTGAACAAGCCCACCGGCGTGGCCAGCCACGGCGGCAGCGGCATCAGCTTCGGCGCCATCGAGACCCTGCGCGCGCTGCGCCCGGGGCAGACCCTGGAGCTGGTCCACCGGCTGGATCGCGACACCTCGGGCCTGCTGATCGTGGCCAAGAAGCGCTCGGCGCTGAGCGAACTGCAGGCGCTGCTGCGTGAAGACCACGGTGCCGGCATCCGCAAGCGCTACCTGACCCTGCTGGCCGGACGCATGCCCGACGGGGTGATGACGGTCGATGCGCCGCTGCATGTCGGCCTGCGCCAGGGCGGCGAGCGCCATGTGCAGGTCAACGCGATCGGCAAGGAATCGATCAGCCACTTCCGGGTGCTGGAGCGCCGCGGCGGCCATTCCTATTGCGAGGTGCGCATCGAGACCGGCCGTACCCACCAGATCCGCGTGCATGCCCAGCACCTGGGTCATCCGGTGGCCGGCGACGACAAGTACGGCGATCCGGCGGTTAACAAGCGGCTTCGTGAGCAGATCGGGCTGAAGCGCCTGTTCCTGCACGCGGCCTCGCTGGAGTTCGCGCTGGACGACGGCAAGAGCCCGTATGTGCTGAACGCGCCGCTGGCCGATGAGCTGGTCGAGGCGCTGGACCGCCTGCGCTGACGGCAGTTCGGCGGCGCCGGGCGCTTGGTCGGCGCCATTCGCAGCGCTCAGACACCCGCGCCTCTTCGCCCTCGCCGGACCTGCGGTGCTCGGCTCGCTACAAGGCGGACCCGGACATCCGCAGCGTAGGCCCATACCCGCACGCAGCCTTTGTAGACTCGAGTCGTACTCGACTCACGCGCGCAGCGCGCGCTTCGCTCTTCAATCTTTTCATCGCGCGGCTGGCGTGCACGGAAGAATGACGGGGCACGGGCGGGGCCGGCTTGCAGGGGTGTCTGCGGCATGGATGCCGCGGACAAGTCCCCATGGACGGGTTCACGGCGTCCCCTGCAAGCCGGCCCCGCCCGTGACCTCTCGATACTGCGGAACGTGCCAGCCGCGAGGGGGCTCAGCCCGTTGGCCGGGAACCCCTCACCACTTGAACAGCACCAGGCTGATCGCCAGGGTGCCCATGCCGGCCACCAGGCCATATACCGTCTCGTGGCCCTTGGCATAGCGCTTGGCTGCCGGCAGCAGCTCGTCCAGCGCCAGGAACACCATCACGCCGGCGATCAGTCCGAACACCCAGCCAAACGTGGCGTGCGACAGCGATCCTGACAACAACCAGTAGCCCAGCGCCGCGCCCACCGGCTCAGCCAGGCCGGACAGCAGGCTGGCACTGAACGCATAGAACTTGTTCTGGGTGGCGAAGTACACCGGCACCGCGATCGCGATGCCCTCGGGAATGTTGTGGATGGCGATGGCGAAGGCCAGCGGCATGCCCACCGACGGGCTTTCCAGCGTAGCGAAGAAGGTCGCCAGGCCTTCCGGGAAATTGTGCGCGGTGATCGCCACCGAGGTCAGCAGCGCGACCCGCTTCAGGTACTCGCGGCTGTTCTCGCGGAACGCAGGGTCCTGTTTGTCCAGGCTGTCATGCGGATTGGGAATGAAGTGATCGATCAGCACGATCACGATCACGCCGGCCAGGAAGGCCAGCGTGCCGTAGGTGAAGCCGGTGCGCTCGCCATAGGCCAGGGCGAACGATGCGATGGATTTGTTGAGGATTTCCGATAGCGACACGTAAACCATCGCGCCGCCGGCGAAGGCCAGGCCGAACGCCAGCAGGCGCGGATTGGGGCGGCGCGAGAACAGCACCAGCAGGCTGCCGATGGCAGTGGCCAGGCCGGCCGCGAGGGTGACCGCCAGTGCGATCCAGACATTTTCGGGGGGAATCTGCAGCATGTACCGACGCGGTCCTGGTCAACAGACAGCCGCCCCGGATGAGCCCGGGGCGGGGAGGGCGAGGCGGGCGTCGGCTGGCCTCGTCGGGGCGCGCGCGATCAGCCGCCGCGGCGCAGGCGTTCTTCGATGGCGAAGCACTGATCGGGCTTCGGCTGCGGCGGGTTGAAGCTGACCGGCACCTGGATGGTGGCCGGCACGGCAGCGCCATTGCGGGTGGCGGCCTTGAACTGCCAGCCCTGAACGGCCGTTTTGGCCAGTTCGTCCAGCTGCGGGTTGCCGGCGCCGGTCAACAGGGCGACCTCGCTTGGCTTGCCGTCGGTGCCGATGGTCACCTTGAAGGTGCTGGTGCCGCCTACGCCCATGCAGGCCAGTTCAAGCGGGTACTGCGGTGGCGGCGTCTTCACCGCGGCCACTTCGGTCGGCGGCGGCGGCGGTGGTGCCGGCGGTTCCGACGGGCCACAACCGGCCAGGCCGGTCGCAGCAATCAGGGACAGGCTCAGCAAGCGTACGTTCATGGCAGTTGCTCCGTCAGGGCCGAAGTCTTCGCAGCGCAGATGAAGTCGTTCTCGCTCAGGCCGCCCACGTCGTGGGTGGAAAAGCGCACCACAGCGCGGTCGTAGTGCACGCCCAGGTCCGGATGGTGGTCCTCGCGGTGGGCAATCCAGGCCAGCGCGTTCACGAAGGCCATGGTGGCGTAGTAATCCTTGAAGCGGAAGGTGCGCGTCAGGGCCTGTCCGCCCTCGCTCAGCTCCCAGCCGGGAATCTGCGGCAGCAGTTCGGCCAGGCGGGCTTCACCGAGCTTGTGGTCGCTGCCTTTGCGCGGCACGCAACGGGCCTGGGCCAGTGGAATCAGGTCGGCCATGGGAATCTCCACCTCGTGTTGACTGAACAATGCGCCGGACGGTGTATAAATCGAATGAGCGGCTGACGCTTACTTGGCTAGAATAGCCTGATGATCCAGATCTCCGACACTGCCCAGACCCATTTCCGCAAGCTGATCGAACGCGAGGGCGTGCCCGGCATGGGTGTGCGCTTGAGCGCGGTCGATCCCGGCACCCCGCGCGCCGACGCCCGGCTGGAGTTCGCCGAACCGACCGACCTGCTCGGCGACGAGTGGGCGGTGGACTGCGACGGTTTCACGCTCTATGTTGATGCTGGCAGCGTCGGTTGGCTCGATGGCGCCGAGATCGACATCGTCGCCGGCAGTGCCGGTACCCAGCAGCTGACCATCAAGGCACCGCGCATCAAGGGCGAAGCGCCCGGCGATGCCGCCTCGCTGGTCGAGCGCGTGCACTGGGTGGTGGAAAACGAAATCAATCCGCAGCTGGCCTCGCATGGCGGCAAGGTGGCCGTGCAGGAAGTTTCGGCCGAAGGCGTGGTGCTGCTGCGCTTCGGTGGCGGTTGCCAGGGCTGCGGCATGGCCGACGTGACCCTCAAGCAGGGCATTGAAAAGACCCTGATGGGCCGCGTGCCGGGCGTGACCGCCGTGCGCGACGCGACCGACCACGACAGTGGCCACGCGCCGTATATCCCTCGCGGCAACGCCGCCTGATCGCTGACGCGTGCCTCTGACCCGGGCCGAGCAGTTCATCGACCTGCTGCTGGCCCGCCAGCAGCCCAGGGCCGTCCTCGAGAAAACCACGCGCCTGCCGTATGGCTGGGCGCTGTGGCTGCGCTCGCTCGGTCCGTTGCCGAGGCCGCTGCACGCCAGCGAGTTGATCGCGGTGCTGCTGCCGCGTCCGCTGCCGGGGCCACCCGGGCAGTTGCCCCGGTTGTCACCCTTGCAAGCGTTGCGCCGTCTGTTCTGGCAGGACTGGGATGCTGCGCCGCGCGACCAGCGCTGGATGCGTTGGGTCTCGGCCTTGGCCAGTGCGCTGCTGCATCTGCTGTTCTTCATGCTGCTGCTATGGGTGGCAGTGATCCGCACCTCGGCACCGGAAGAACAAGGCGCCGAGGGCGAGCGCGTGCAGGTGGAGTTCGTCGGTCGCGCTACCCAGGAGGGCGGTGGCGATCAGCCAGGTGCGGAAGCGGCGGCCGCTGCACCGCCGGGCCAGGTTGCAGCTGGCCAGAACGCAGGGGCCGCAACGGCGCCTGAGTCGCGTCCGGCGTCCGCGTCGGCAGCTGCGTCCGCACCCGCTCCGGCTGCAGTGGCCAGCGTGCCACCGCCGCCCGCCGAATCCGAGCCGGCGCCGGTCGCGGCACCGCCGCCGTCTCCGGTGCAGGCCACCGAAGTAGCCGAGGCCAGTGCGGATTTCGTGGTGCCACCTGTCAGCGTGCCGCGCACGGAGATCAGCATCGTGCCGCGCGACACGGTACCGACGGTGCGCGAGCGCAGCGTGCAGCCGGTGCAGGCGCCGCCGGCCCCGGCCGCACTGCGTGCGCCGGAGATCGCGGTGCGGACGCCGCAGCTGCGTGACATCCCGGTGCAGGAGCGTGAAATCAGTACGGTCGATGCACCGGCGATATCGCAGCCGCTGCGCACGGCCGATGTACAGGTCCGTGTGCCGCAGCGCGATGTGCAGGTGCGCGAGCGCGAAGTGCAGGCCGTGGTCGATCCGCAGGTACGGATGGCTGCTGTGGCCGGGCGCGAGCCGACCGTGCGTGCGCCGGCAGGCCGTGACCTGCAGGTGCGCGAGCGCGAAGTTGCGTCGGCACCCGCGGCGGCGCCTTCAACGTCCAGTGGCAGCGCGCCAGCGGCAACGCCCGCGCCTGCGGCCAGTAGCACTGCAACCCAGGCCAACAGCAGCACGCCACGGCCATCCGCCTCCAGCACGACACCGGCCCAGGCCGGCGCGCGTCCGGCTCCCAACCCGGGCAACTGGGCTACGCCTGCCAAGGGCGACGACTGGGGCGCGTCGAGCCGCAACCACGACGGCGCCAGCAGGGGCGCAAGCCAGGCCAGTGCCGCCGGCAAGGGCAATGGCCTGTTCAATGCCGACGGCAGCGTGCGCGTGCCGGGGCAGGAAGGTGGCGGTCACGCCGAACGTGGTGCCCCCGGTGGCGCCAACGATGGCTGGAGCAAGGAGCGCATCGCGCAGTCTGGCACCTGGTTGAAGCGACCGCCGTACGATTACACGCCGACCTCGTTCGACAAGTATTGGGTGCCGCAGGAATCACTGCTGGCCGAATGGGTGCGCAAGGGCATCAAGTCGATGGAGATTCCGTTGCCGGGCACCGGTACGAAGATCTCCTGCGTGATCTCGATCCTGCAGGCGGGTGGCGGCTGCGGCCTCACCAATCCGAACATGCAGGACCAGCCGGCGGTGGCACGGCCGCCGCCGGACATTCCGTTCAAGAAAGAGCTGCAGGAAGATAACGGGAGCCGCTAGGCAAGGCGCGCGCGCCACACGCTGGCCGGCTCGCGTTTGGGTAGGTGCCAACCTTGGTTGGCACAGGAACGCCGACCAAGGTCGGCCTCTACCAGGGCATTGCCCTACGCGCTCTGCGACAGGAACACCCAGAACGGCACGTCGCGGCCGACCCAGTCGCGGCTGGCTTCGTCCATCACGTCCAGCAACGTGTCGAAATCCTTCTGTGTGGAGGCGCGCAACGTATCCACGTCGGCCAGGAACAGCGCGTAACCGTTGGCCGGCAGCCATTGCAGATCACGCAGGTTGTCCGACAGTGCATCCCAGTTGCCACCGAAGCCAGCCGGGAAATCCAGCTGCGCCGCCAGCCGGGCGAGCAGGGTGCGCTTGTCGGCCACGCCTTCCAGGTCGATGCGGATCACCTTCAGGCCGGCATCGCGCATCGCTGCGGCCAGTGCGCCGATGTCGTCGCTGTCGATGGCGTAGACGCCGGCATTGTTGATGTCATGCAGGCCGAGGCCGAAATCGTCGTGGCTCATCACTGCGCTCCTTGGGCCGGTACGGTGAAGCTGCGGAACGATTCGTAGTGGTCGTCGGTGTAGTACCACGCCTCCGGCGGATCGCCGCCGGTGACGATGCGGCGCGTGCCACGGGTGCGCGCGCCGGGGGTGTCCACGGTGTATTCGCGGTAGTAACCGCGCGGACGCTGCGGCAGCTGCTGTTCGCGGTTACCGAAGGTGCTGCCATCCTGGCGGTGCGGGAACGGCCCGCCGCGCTGGATCAGCGCGATCGTCTGCAGGGCTTCGGCGGGCAGGAAGGCGGGCAGACCGTTGCCCTTGCCGGGCGTGGCCGTGGCCGGTGCGCGCGCGGCAGTCGCACCCTGCAGGTCCGGCGCGAACTGCGGCGCCGGCGGGCGCTGCATGAAATGGTTGACGACCAGGCCGAGCAGCAGCAGGGCGATGGCGGTGATCAGCAGCCGGGGGTTGCGCATGGGCAAGGAAGCGGGCGAGGGTGGTGCTCGCACTGTAGCGCCTGCGCGCTGCACGGTGCATGAGGACGGCGCCGCGTCACCGCTGCGTAACAATTGCCGTCGTGCTCACCGGCAGGACGCAATTTCCTTTACATCCCCCTTGGTAATCTGGCGGTCTGTCCCCATCATTCACCGCGCAACGCCCGACACCGTCGGGTGCCCTCGCAATCAGGAGATGCATCATGGCCTATACCCTGCCCAAGCTGTCCTACGCCTACGACGCGCTGGAACCGCATATCGATGCGGCGACGATGGAAATCCATCACACCAAGCATCACCAGACCTACATCAACAACGTCAACGCGGCGCTGGAAGGCACCGAGTACGCTGACCTGCCGGTCGAAGAACTGGTGAAGAAGCTCAAGTCGCTGCCGGAGAACCTGCAGGGTCCGGTGCGCAACAACGGTGGCGGCCATGCCAACCACTCGCTGTTCTGGACCGTGATGGCACCGAACGCGGGCGGTAACCCGGTGGGCGACGTGGCCAAGGCCATCGACAAGGACCTGGGCGGCTTCGACAAGTTCAAGGACGCCTTCACCAAGGCAGCGCTGACCCGTTTCGGCAGCGGCTGGGCCTGGCTGAGCGTGACTCCGGACAAGAAGGTGGTGGTCGAGAGCACCGGCAACCAGGACAGCCCGCTGATGGAAGGCAACACCCCCATCCTCGGCCTGGACGTGTGGGAACACGCGTACTACCTGAAGTACCAGAACCGCCGCCCGGAATACATCGGCGCGTTCTTCAACGTCATCGACTGGAACGAAGTCGAGCGCCGTTACCAGGAAGCGATTGCCTGATCGTGGTAACAGGATGAACAGAAAAGGCCGGGGGAAACCCCGGCCTTTTTGTTTTCCGCATTGGTAGTGCCGGCCGCTGGCCGGCAGCCTTGGAATGCCGGCCAGCGGCCGGCACTACCTATTCGGCCGTGGCCGCATCGCCCTGCAGGCGCAGGGTGGCCATTACGCCCAGACGCAGGCCCGGCAGGTCGCCGTCGGCCGGCAGCAGGATCGGCTGCTGGCGGATGCCGCCGAAGTGCTTGACCTGGAACAGCACGTCCAGGCCATGACCACTGGCGCCACCGCCGCTGGCCGCCGGCGGCTCGGGGCGGCCACCCGGATTGCGCCGGGCCGGCTGGAACCCCGGGGTACTGCGCACGAGCTCGACGGTGGTTGCCGAGAAATCACCGGCGATCAGGCTGGGCATGCCCTCGGCGGTGGCGCCGATCCAGGTCATCAGGTCGCTGGTCTGGTGCTGGCGGGCAGTGGCCTCGTCCGGGTCCGGGCGCAGCCGTGCCACATAGATGTTTACCAGCGCCTGGCCCAGCTTCAGCCGCATCATGCCGGCGGCGCTGAAGGTGCCGGGTGGGTGCAGCAGGGTCACGCCATCCTCGCTGACCGGCAGCCGGGTCAGCATCGCGTTGCCGTGCCGCAACGGCTGGCTGGGCGGATCGGCGGTAACGAAGTCGCAGCTGTAGCGCAGCCGGCTGGCCAGCCAGCAGGCCGGATTGCGGCCCTGCTGCTGCAGCACCTGCTGTACGGAGATCACGTCCGGCTGCAGCTCGGTGAGCAGGTGCGCCACCTGTTCGCGGCGCTGCTTCCACTGCGCATCATCGCGGCTGGGCAATTCCAGCGCGGCCACGGTCAGCTGCCGGGGCTCGGCCTCACCGCTGGCGGCGGCCGGTGCCTGCGGCCGCGCCTGTGCCTGCAACGCCAGCAGCAGCACGAGACAGCTGAGCAGGAGACGGGCGTGGGCGAGGGGGCGCATAACGATAAGTTTACGCTTTTGTCGTGCAGGTGCCGTGACTTCCGGCATGTAGTGACGTTGCCTGCCACGGATTGGCACCGTTGTCATGCAGCCCTGCAGCGTGCTTCGCAAGCCCCGCTTCCGGTAACCTTGCGCCTTTCGCTTTGCAGGATTGCCTTACAGGATGAGCCACGACGCAGTTGCCCCCATCGCCGGCCAGGGAAAGATGCCGCGCCAGATCCCGTACATCATCGGCAATGAGGCCTGCGAGCGGTTCAGTTTCTACGGGATGCGCAACATCCTGGTGCAGTTCCTGATCACCTCGCTGCTGCTGCAGGAAATCACTGCGGAAGGCCGTGCCGGTGAAGCCAAGGACATCATGCACAGCTTCATGATCGGCGTGTATTTCTTCCCGCTGCTCGGAGGCTGGCTGGCCGACAGGTTCTTCGGCAAGTACCACACCATTCTCTGGTTCAGCCTGGTCTACTGTGCCGGCCATCTGTGCCTGGCGCTATTCGAGAACAGCCGCGAGGGCTTCTTCCTCGGCCTGGGCCTGATCGCGCTGGGTGCCGGTGGCATCAAGCCGCTGGTGGCCTCGTTCATGGGCGACCAGTTCGACCAGAGCAACAAGCACCTGGCCAAGATCGTTTTCGACGCCTTCTACTGGATCATCAACTTCGGCTCGCTGTTCGCCTCGCTGCTGATCCCGCTGGTGCTGAAGAACTGGGGCCCGCAGTGGGCGTTCGGCATCCCGGGCATCCTGATGTTCATCGCGACCTTCGTGTTCTGGCTGGGCCGCAAGCGCTACGTGCTGGTGCCGCTGCCGCCGAAGGACCCGCATTCGTTCGCCAACGTGGTGCGTACCGCGCTGACCACGCGCGTGGCCGGCCAGGGCCGTCCGGGCCTGGTGATCGCCGTACTCGGCCTGGTGCTGGCAGTGGCCTCGTTCGGCCTGGTTGGGTCGCTGGGCATCGTCATCTGCCTGTGCCTGGCGCTGGTGTCGATCCTGGCCGGTATTGGCGGTGGCACCTGGCTGCAGCTCGATCGCGCCCGTGGCCTGCACCCGACCGAAGCCGTGGAAGGTGTGCGCTCCGTGCTGCGCGTGCTGGTGATCTTCGCGCTGACCACGCCGTTCTTCTCGCTGTTCGACCAGAAGGCCTCGACCTGGGTCCTGCAGGGCCAGCAGATGCAGATGCCGAGCTGGTTCACCGCCTCGCAGATGCAGGCGCTGAACCCGCTGCTGGTGATGATCCTGATTCCGTTCAACAACCTGGTGCTGTACCCGGCCCTGCGCCGCTTCGGCTTCGAGCCGACCGCGCTGCGCCGCATGACCGCCGGCATCGCCTTCAGCGGCCTGGCCTGGATCGTGGTCGGCGGCATCCAGGTGGTGATGGACGGTGGCAATGCCATGTCGATCTTCTGGCAGATGCTGCCGTATGCGCTGCTGACCTTCGGTGAGGTGCTGGTCTCGGCCACCGGCCTGGAGTTCGCCTACAGCCAGGCGCCGCAGGCGATGAAGGGCGTGGTGATGAGCTTCTGGAACCTGACCACCACCATCGGCAACCTGTGGGTGCTGCTGTCCAACGCTGCTGTGCGCAACGATGCGGTGACCCACAAGATCGCCAGTACGGGCCTGAGCGAGGCGGCATTCCTGATGTTCTTCTTCGCCGGTTTCGCCTTCGTCGCGGCGTTGGCCTTCGGTTGGTACGCGAAACGCTATCGTATGGTCGACAACTACCGTAGCGCCTGAGCCTGACATGACCCCCGTCAATCTGCTGTTGATCGCCATCACCGCCCTCCTGTCGTGGATGGCGTTCAACAACCGCAAGCTGGCCGACCGCCTGATCCTGTGGCCGCCGGCCATCGACCGTCACCGCCAGTACGACCGGCTGGTGACCTATGGCTTCATCCACGCCGACTGGTCGCACCTGATCTTCAACATGATCACCCTGTTCTTCTTCGGGGGATTCATCGAGAGCGTGATGGTGCAGCTGACCGGCAGCTACCTGACCTACCCGGCGTTCTACATCGGTGCGCTGCTGGTCTCGATCCTGCCCAGCTACCTGAAGAACCAGAAGAACCCGAACTACCTGAGCCTGGGCGCGTCCGGGGCGGTGTCGGCGGTTCTGTTCGCCTTCATCCTGATCAAGCCGTGGTCGATCATCCTGGTGTTCTTCATCCCGGCACCGGCCATTGTCTATGCCGCGTTCTACGTGGGCTACAGCATCTGGATGGACAAGCGCGGTGGTGATCGCATCAACCACAGCGCCCACCTGGCGGGCGCGGCGTTCGGTGTGATCTTCATGCTGGCCATGCAGCCGAGCATCTTCACCCACTTCCTGCGCGAGCTTTCCAACCCGACCTTCCGCCTCGGCGGCGGTTGAGGGGCCGGGGTCGGATCCACTGGATCCGCCCCCGGGGGCAGGGACCCGCTCCTGGTCAGGCGCGGGTCTGCTGGCCGTAGGTGTCCAGCAGGCGGGCGAATACCTCTTCGCCGATGCGCTGGAAATCCTGATCTTCGGTCTGCCCTTCCACCGCCAGCTGCAGCAGGCCCTCCAGCAGGGCGCGGTCGGTGTCGGAATGGGAATCGCTGGGGTGCATCGGAGCCTCCGCGGTGGTGCGCATGATCAACGGTCGCAAGGGCCGTGCCAGCATGGCCGTACCCCTCCACAGGCGATAGCGGCCGTCCTCGCTCCAGCTTGAGGGTCGAAAACTGACGTGAATGGATTGGACTTGCCCCTGTTCAGGCTTCACGCGATCATGGCGCCCGGCTGCGCACCATCCACGCAGTCGCCGCAGGAGACAGTTCCATGGCTTCGGTCACGCCCCCCGGTCTGGCCTACGAGGTCGAACACGACCTGGCCAACCATCGCTTCACCGCCCGTGTGCGCGGACAGCTGGCGGTGCTCGATTACCAGATCAAACGCAGGCGCATGGTCATCACCCACACCGAGGTACCCGAGCCGATTGCCGGCCGTGGCATCGCAGGTGAGCTGACCCGCGTGGCACTGCGCTTTGCCCGCGAGCAGAAGTACAAGGTGGTGCCGGCATGTTCCTACGCCGAAGCCTTCCTGCAGCGGCACGAGGAGTACCACGACCTGCTCGCTGGCTGAATGCCAGCGGGCCACGCTTCAGCCATGGCAGGCGATGATGTACAAACATAAACAGGGGATCCCGATGAAGATTGGAAACAACCGGCCATTGCACGGCAGCGTGCTGGCCGGCGTGGTGGGCGTGCTGTTGCTGGCCGGTTGCCAGCGTGAAAGCGAGCCGGCACCGGCGACCGACGCGGCCCCCGCCGCCGAGGCCACTGCCGCAGGTGAAACGCCGGCCACGGAAGCGCCGCTGGACCTGCGCGACGTGATCGAGAACAACGAGCGCGAAGTGGTGGGCATCAGTTACCCGGCCGGCATCGATCGCTACCCGGGCCTGGCGCGCGCGCTGCAGAACTACGCAACCAGCGCACGCAGCGACCTGCAGCAGGCACTGGACGGGCTCGGCAATGACAAGCCGACCATGCCCTACGAACTGTCGCTGAGCTTCGAGAAGCTGCTGGAAACGCCGCAGCTGGTGGTGGTCAGTGCCGATGGCAGCCGCTATACCGGTGGCGCCCACGGCGAGCCGCTGGTGGCGCGTTTCGTGTGGCTGCCGGCGCAGCAGCAGATGCTCAGTGCCGACAAGCTGGTGGCCGATGCCAAGGGCTGGAAGGCGATCAGTGATTTCGTCGCCGACCAGCTGCGCGAACGCGTGGCCACCCGCCTCAGTGGCGAGGACATGGACCCGGCCCAGCTGCAGGAATCGCTGCGCAACGCATCGCGCATGATCGCCGACGGTACCGGCCCCCAGGCCGACAATTTCAGCCAGTTCCAGCCGCTGACCAACGACAAGGGGCAGATCACCGCGCTGCGCTTTGTTTTCCCGCCGTACCAGGTGGGTCCATACTCGGACGGCACCCAGACCGCCGACGTACCGGCGGCGGTGCTGTTGCCGCACGTGGCCAAGGACTACGTGGAGCTGTTCGCACGCGGTTGACCGCAGTCGAGGAGGTGGCGTGGATACAGGGTTGCAGGAGCGGGTCGCCGGCCTGCTGCAGGAAGCCGGGGTCCGCATCGGCGGCACCCAGCCACAGGACATCCAGGTGCATGACCCGCGTTTCTTCGCGCGGGTCATGGCGCACGGCTCGCTCGGCCTCGGCGAGAGCTACATGGACGGTTGGTGGGATGCCAACGTCCTCGATGAATTCCTCGTCCACCTGATGCAGGCACACCTGGATGAACGGGTGCACGGTTGGCGCGAAGTGGCCGATGCGCTGAAGGCGCGCCTGTTCAACCTGCAGGTCGGGCAGGGCAGCTACGAAGTGGGCCGCCGCCACTACGATCTTGGCAACGACCTCTACCAGGCCATGCTCGGCCAACGCCTGGTGTACAGCTGCGGCTACTGGCGCAATGCCGGTGATCTCGATGCCGCGCAGGAGGCCAAGCTGGACCTGGTCTGCCGCAAGCTGGGGCTGCGCCCCGGGCAGCGTGTGCTGGACATCGGCTGTGGCTGGGGTGAAGCCCTGAAGTTCGCAGCAGAGCGCTACGGCGTCACCGGCGTCGGCGTGACCATTTCGCAGGAACAGGCCGGGTACGCACGCGAACTGTGCGCCGGCCTGCCGATCGAGATCCGCCTGCAGGACTATCGCGAACTGGATGAGCCGTTCGATGCGATCTTCTCGATCGGCATGTTCGAGCATGTCGGCGACAAGAACTACGCCAGTTTCTTCGAGGTGGCCAGGCGCTGCCTGTCTTCGCGCGGGTTGCTGCTGCTGCACACCATCGGCACCAACATCTCGCGGCATCGCACCGATCCGTGGATCGCGCGCTACATCTTCCCCAATTCAATGCTGCCGTCGGCGGTGCAGATCAGCAAGGCGTTCGAAGGGCGCTTCGTGCTGGAGGACTGGCACAACTTCGGCACCGACTACGACCTCACCCTGCAGGCTTGGCGACGCAACGTGGAAGCGGCGTGGCCGCAGCTGGACGCGCGCTACGACGAGCATTTCCGCCGCATGTGGCGGTTCTACCTGGCCGGATCGATGGCCACCTTCCGCTGCCGGCACGCGCAGCTGTGGCAGCTGGTGCTGTCGCCGGAAGGCGTACCGGGTGGGTACGTGGCGCCACGCTGAGGGTGCGCAGGGGTAGATCAGGCCGGATGCGATACTTACTGACGCCAAATCCGTGTGTTGCACGGTCAGCTCCGCGCGTGGGCGTCGTCGACGCTACGCTGTTGGGTCGGCGGGGTTACCGCATTCCTGAAGGCGTTGCAGCATGGGTTGGGACATCACCTACCATCCAGTCGCGGATTCGGAGATCCGTGACATCTATTTCCGTGCTCTGGAGGACGTGACGCTGGTCGAGGCGCTGCAACAGCGGTTCCGGATCGAGCCGTTCTACATGGAGCAGTTGCAGGAACGCATCGACGAGGCTCGCTCGATCAGCGCCGACGTGCCTTTCGAGAAGGGGCACGCTTTGTACCTGGCGATCGTGGCCGGCCACCTTCGGCGGTATCACTATCTCCGCGGGAGCGCCCTTTCGTTTTTCATCGACGATCCGGCGGTCGCCCGGTATTTCGCGGACTGGCGGCAACTGGTGCCGTTGCAGTGGGCGGATGCTGCCGCCGGCAACCATCTACGTGAAAACTATGGTGGTGGCGTGTTCATCACGCATGCCCGGCTGAAGCAATTACGCGCTGATTATGCAGTGGACAGCGCACTTGCTGCGCGCCTGGAGGAGCTGTTCTCCGATGGACGCCTGGTCGTTTTCTGGCGTGTTGTCGATGAAGCGATCGCCAGCGGATGCGGATTGCTGGAGGCCAGCGAGGTGGTCGAGCCGAACCCGATGGATCTCAATGCATCGACCAGCTTGAGCAATCTGCTGAACTGCGCGCCGGACGGCGCGATCCTTTATGCGGAAGCCGCGGCGGCCCAGCTGGCGGAGTTCGTGGCAGCGCACCCGGATATCGCATCGACTGCCGCTGCCGCGCCCGGTGCGCCGAAACGACGGTGGTGGGAGCGACTGTTTCGGCGCTGATCTGGAAGCGCATCCACGCATGGCGCGGATCTACTGGAGTGCGTCATGTGTGGATCGATGATGCCGGGGTTCGTGGCGCGAATGGATCGTGCCGACCAACGGTCGGCACCCACCAGTAGATCCACGCCATGCGTGGATGTCCCAACAAAAAAACCGCCCGGTTTCCCGGGCGGTTTTTCGTTTCAGGCTACTGCGCGGGCGATCAGTTGCCGGCGCCGGTCAGGCCACGCTTTTCCAGCAGCGGTTCGATCTGCGGCTCGTGGCCGGCGAAATCGCGGAACAGCTGCATCGCGTCGACGCTGCCGCCCTTGGACAGCAGGGTGGCGCGGAAGTGGTCGCCGTTCTTGCGGCTCAGGCCGCCGTTGTCCTTGAACCACTTCTGGGTGTTGGCGTCGAGCACTTCCGACCAGATGTAGGCGTAGTAACCGGCCGAGTAGCCGCCCATGATGTGGCTGAAGTACGGGGTCTTGTAGCGCGGCGGCACCGGCGCGTAGTAGATGCCGTCCTTCTCCAGCGCGGCGCGCTCGAAGGCCATCACGTCCTTGGCGGCCGGCACCTGGTCGGCGCCGATCTGGTGCCAGCGCTGGTCCAGCATGGCCGCACCCAGGTACTCGGTGGTAGCGAAGCCCTGGTTGAACTTGGCTGCCGCCAGCACCTTGTCCAGCAGTGCCTGCGGCATCGCCGAACCATTCTGGTAGTGCTTGGCGTAGTTCTTCAGGATGACCGGGTTGTCGGCCCACATCTCGTTGACCTGCGAGGGGAACTCGACGAAGTCACGCGGCACCGAGGTGCCCGAGAAGTACGGGTACTTCACGTTGGAGAACATGCCGTGCAGGGCGTGGCCGAACTCGTGGAACGTGGTGTTCACCTCGTCCCAGGTCAGCAGGGTCGGCTGGCCGGCCGGCGGCTTCGGAATGTTCAGGTGATTGGCGACCACCGGCTTGAAGCCGGTCAGCTTGGACTGCGAGACGTAGGAGTTCATCCACGCGCCACCGCGCTTGGAGGCGCGTGCATACGGGTCGAAGATGAAGATCGCCAGCTGGCTGCCGTCGGCGTCGAACACGTCGTAGACGGTGACGTCATCGTGGTAGACCGGCAGGTCGGTGCGCTGCTTGAAGGTCAGGCCGAATTCCTGGCCCGCGGCGTAGAACACGCCGTTCTCCAGCACGTTCTTCATTTCGAAGTACGGCTTCAGCTGCGACTCGTCGAAGTTGTACTTGGCCTGGCGCACCTTCTCGCTGTAGAAGGCCCAGTCCCACGGTTCCAGCTTGAACGTCGGCTTGCCAGCGGCCTTCTGTTCCTGGTCGATCATCGCCTGCAGGTCGGCGGCTTCACGCTTGGCGTTGGCCACCGCGGCCGGGGCCAGCTTGCCCAGCATCGCGTTGACCGCTTCGGGGGTCTTGGCGGTCTGGTTGGTCAGGTTGTAGGCGGCGAAGTTCGGGAAGCCCATCAGCTTGGCCTTGTCGGCGCGCAGCTGCATGATGCGCGAGACCAGCGCGGTGTTGTCGAACTCACCGCCGCGGCTGCCGCGGCTCACCGATGCTTCGTAGATCTTCTGGCGCAGGGCGCGGTTGGCCAGGTTGGTCAGCGGCGGCTGGCCGGTGGTGTTGAGCAGGGTGATCACGTACTTGCCGTCCTGGCCGCGGGCCTTGGCGGCTTCGGCGGCGGCGGCGATCTGCTCCTTGGACAGGCCGTCCAGTTGCTTGACGTCGTCGACGGTGATCGCCGAAGCGTTCACCTCCGACTGCACGTTCTGGCTGAACTTGGTACCCAGGTTGGCCAGCTCGGCGTTCATCTCCTTCAGCTTGGCCTTGTCGGCGTCGGACAGCTTGGCGCCTGCGCGCACGTAGTTGTCGTAGTACTTCTCGACCAGGCGCACGCCTTCGGCGTCCAGGCCCAGCTGGCTGCGGGTGTCGTACAGCGCCTGGATGCGGGCGAACAGCTTGCCGTTCAGCGCGATCGCATCGCTGTGCGCGGCGAACTTCGCCGAGTAGTCGGCCTGCAGCTTCTTGCGGGTGTCGTTGGTGTCGGCACCGACCAGGCTGAAGAACACGGTGGTCGCGCGGTCGAGGATGTCACCGCTCTTTTCCAGGGCGATGATGGTGTTGTCGAAGGTCGGCTTGGCCTTGTTGTTGGCGATGGCCTCCACTTCCTTCAGCTGCTGCGCCATGCCGGCGTCGAAGGCCGGGGCGAAGTCGCTGTCCTTGATCTTGTCGAACTGCGGGAAGTGCAGCGGCAGCGGGCTTTCGGCGAAGAACGGATTGGCCTGCTGGGCGGTGCTGCTGGCGGCCGGGGTGGCGGCGCCGGCCGAGAAGGCGGGCAGGGCAAGGCCGAGGGACATGGCCACGGCAAGGGCAAGGCGGGTGGTCAAGGCAGGAACTCCGGTAAGGCAAACAAGGGCCCGAGGGTAACCCGGCCGGCGGCGCCCGCACTTGTGTCAAAAGGCATGTTGCCGCGGCCGGGCGCGGGTACCATGCATTCACCGCCCACGGTTCAGCGCCATGACCACTGCCTACGATTTCAGCTTCCGCGACCTCGACGGCCAGCCACAGGCCCTCGCCGGGTACCGGGGTCACCCGCTGTTGCTGGTCAATGTCGCCAGCCGCTGTGGCTTCACCCCGCAGTACACCGGGCTGGAACAGCTGTGGCAGGAATATCGCGAGCGTGGCCTGGTGGTGATCGGCTTCCCATGCAACCAGTTCGGCGCGCAGGAGCCGGGGGACGCCGCCCAGATCCGCCAGTTCTGTTCGCTGGATTATCCGGTCAGCTTCCCGCTTTCGGAGAAGATCGAGGTCAACGGCGAGGGGGCTGATCCGTTGTGGGCCTGGCTGTCACGCGAGAAGCGCGGCCTGCTGGGTAGCGCCCGCATCAAGTGGAATTTCAGCAAGTTCCTGGTCGATCGCCAGGGGCGGGTGGCTGCGCGCTTTGCGCCAACCACCAGGCCGGAACAGCTGCGCAGCGCGATCGAAGCGCTGCTGTGAGGTAGTGCCGGCCGCTGGCCGGCAATTCCGTAGCGCACGGAGAGCAGGCCAGCGGCCGGCACTGCCGTTGCAGATCATTTCTCGACGAACGCGCGTTCGAACACGTAGTGACCCGGCTGGCCGATGCGCGGCGAGACCTGGAAGCCGCGGGCATCGAGCACGCTGCGCAGATCAGCCAGCATCTGCGGGCTGCCGCAGATCATCGCGCGGTCGTTTTCCGGGCTCAGCTCCGGCAGGCCGAGGGTGCGCTGCATCTGGCCGCTTTCCATCAGCTGGGTCAGGCGGCCCTGGTTGGCGAACGGCTCGCGGGTGACGGCCGGGTAGTACAGCAGCTTGTCGCCGATCATCTCGCCCAGGAACTCGTGCTCACGCAGTTCCTTCTCGAAGTAATCGCGGTAGGCCAGATCCTTCTCGTAGCGCACGCCGTGGCAGAGGATCACCTTCTCGAAGCGCTCGTAGGTCTCCGGGTCCTTGATGACCGACAGCCACGGCGCCATGCCGGTGCCCGTGCCCAGCAGGTACAGGTTCCTGCCCGGGTGCAGGTCGCTGATCAGCAGGGTGCCGGTGGGCTTCTTGCCGACCAGCACCTTGTCGCCCGGCTTGATGTGCTGCAGGCGCGAGGTCAGCGGTCCGTCCTGCACCTTGATGCTGAAGAACTCCAGGTGCTCTTCCCAGTTGGCGCTGGCGATGGAATAGGCGCGCAGCAGCGGCCGTGCCTCGGTTTCCAGGCCGATCATCACGAACTGGCCGTTCTCGAAGCGGAAGCCGCTGTCGCGGGTAGTGGTGAAACTGAAGTAGGCATCGGTCCAGTGACGGACCTCAAGCACCGTTTCGGCGCCGAAAGCGGAGGACATGGGCGTATCTATCGAAAGTCGTCGGGGTTGATTCTATCTCAAATGAGATGGGTTCTCATTGGGCGGAACGAGAGGCGTTCTCAGCGGTAACCCGCCGCCTGCAGCTCGAACAGCTCGGCGTACCGTCCTCCCTGGGCCATCAGCTGCGCATGGGTGCCGCTGGCCTCGATGCGGCCATCGGCCAGCACCAGGATGCGATCGGCCATGCGTACCGAAGAGAAACGGTGGGAAATCAGCACTGCCGTACGATTATCCGCCAGCTCCCTGAACCGCTGGAACACTTCGAACTCACTGCGCGCATCCAGCGCTGCCGTTGGCTCATCCAGGATCATCACCTGCGCATTGCGCATCCACGCGCGGGCAATGGCGATCTTCTGCCACTGGCCACCGGACAGGTCCACGCCCTGCTTGAAGCGGCGCCCGATCAGCTGGTCGTAGCCGCCGGGCAGGTCGTCGATCACTTCCTCGGCCATGCCTCGCCGCGCGGCATCGGCGATGCGTGCCTGGTCGTCCATCGCCTCGACCTGGCCGACGCCGATGTTCTCGCCGGCGCTGAGGTTGTAGCGCACGAAGTCCTGGAAGATCACCCCGAGGTTGGCGCGCAGGTCGTCCAGGTCGTAGTCGCGCAGGTCGCGGCCGTCGAGCAGGATGCGGCCTTCGTCCGGCTCGTACAGCCGTGCCAGCAGTTTCACCAGCGTGGTCTTGCCCGCGCCGTTCTCGCCGACCAGGGCCAGCACTTCGCCGGCCTGCAGCTGGAAATCGAGGTGGCGCACCGCCCACTGTTCGGCATCGGGATAGCGGAAGCCGACGTTCTCGAACACGAAGCCCTGGCGGATCGGCTGCGGCACGCGTATGGCGCCTTCACGCGAGTGGATTTCCGGCTCGATCTGGAAGAACGAGAACAGGTCGTCCAGGTACAGCGCCTGGCTGGCCACCTGCGAGAAGCCGATCAGCAGGCCTTCCAGCAGCTGGCGCAGGCGCAGGAAGCTGCCGGCAAGGAAGGTCAGGTCGCCAATCGAGAAATCGCCGCGTACCGTGCGCCAAGCGATGTAGGCGTAGGCGGTGTAGTAGCCCAGCGTGCCCAGCGCAGCCAGCAGCGTGCCCCAGAACGCGCGGCGCCGGGCCAGTGCACGGTTGGCCTGGAACAGCGCCACCGACAGCCGCCGGTAACGTTCCACCAGGAAGCGGTGCAGGTTGTAGATCTTCACTTCCTTGGCCGTTTCCACGCTGGCACCGAGCTGGCGCAGGTAGTCGAGCTGGCGGCGCTCGGGCGTCCACTGGAAGTTGAGGCTGTAACCGGCCGCATTGAAGTGCGATTCACCGATGAAGGCCGGCACCAGTGCCAGCACCAGCAGCAGGATCAGCCACGGTGCGTAGACCAGCAGGCCAACGGCGAGGCTGGCCACGGTGATCGCGTCCTGGACCTGGCCGAACAGCTGGCTCATCAGGTTCATCCGGCCCATGGTCTGGCGCCGCGCACGGTCCAGCTTGTCCTGCAGGTCCGGGTCCTCGAAGTCCTCCAGATCCAGCGTTGCCGCGTGTTCCATCAGCCGGATGCTGGTGACGTTGGCGAACAGCTCGGAGAGCAGGGCATCGGCGTAGCTGACCAGCCGGCCGAGCAGGTCCGAGGCGATGGCCAGGCCGAATTCCAGCGCCAGCAGGCCCAGCAGCGGATTCAGCACGCCGCTGGACAGCGCTTCGCCCAGCGGCGGGAAGCCCGCGTCGTGCTGGCTCAGGTGCAGGGCGCTGTCGATGATCAGCTTGCCGACGTACAGCATCGCCACCGGCAGCAGCGCGCGGATCAGGCGCAGCCCGAGGCTGGCCAGGGTGAGCGCGGGACTGGTCTTCCAGACCATGCGCAGGAACGGCGGCAGGTTGCGCATCGCCCTGAAGCGCTGGCGCAGGCTGGGTTTCTTCGCGGCGGCAGCGCCAGCGGTGGGGGTAGCAGGCATGCGCGTATTGTGCGCGCCTGATACGTGCAGAGGGGGTCAGTGCAGGCGTGTGGCCGGCACCGGGGTCAGATCCCTTTGCGCGGCAAAGGGCTCTGACCCCAGCGACCCACAGCGGGTCAGGGCCCTTCGCGAAGCGAAGGGATCCGACTCTCCCGCATCCACGCATGGCGTGGATCTACCGTGTCGACCAAGGTCGACACCTACCAGCAGCACCGATGAACTGTCGAAGGCGGGGTGGGTCAGGCCGGCAGCGGCGGCAGCAACCCCGCACCGAGGCGGTTCCAGGCATTGATCACCGCGATGCCCATGCTCAGGTCACTGATGCCCTTCTCATCGAAGTGCGGCGCCAATGCATCGAACGCCGCCTGCGACGGCGCGCCGTCGGTCAGCCGGGTCAGTGCCTCGGCCCAGCCCAGCGCCGCGCGCTCGCGTTCGTCGAAGAAGCGGCTCTCGTGCCATGCCGGCAGCGTGTCCAGCTTGCGCGGCTCGATGCCGCCCTTGCGCAGCGCCGTGCCGTGCATGTCCATGCAGTAGCCGCAGCCGTTGAGCTGCGACACGCGCAGGAACACCAGTTCCATCAGGGTCGGATCGATCGAGCTGTCATGCACCGCCTGGCTGGTGGCCAGCAGGCCCTTGAAGGCCTCGGCGGCCAGGCGGGTGTAGGGGACGCGGGGAGAAGTGTGATTGGACATCGGGGGCTCCACGGCGGCCACGATGGCCGCCTTTCACTACCAGGACGCCGCAGCGTCGCCGCGCGTGACAACCTTCGGCAACTTTTCCGGATTCAACACGCTGTACACGTTGGCGATGCGGCCATCGACCACCTCGATGGTGGTGACCGAGTGCAAGCGATCACCGACAAAGCGCAGGATCGCCGGCTCGCCGTTGACGTAGCCCAACTGCGCCGGATGCACCGCGCCGCGGCGGGCAATGGCCCAGAACAGGCGACCGATGCGCTCGGCGCCCAGCAGCGGGCGCACCGCTGCGGTGACCACACCGCCGCCGTCGGACACCAGCAACGCGTTGGTGTGCAACAGGGCCTGGATCGCCTCGCTGTCGCCGCGCTGCGAGGCATCCATGAAGCGCGCCAGCAGCTGCCGGTGCTGGCTTGCATCGGCGTTGAAGCGCGGCCGTCCGGCCTGCAGGCGCTGCCGGGCACGGTGCACCAGCTGCCGGCAGTTGGCCTCGCTGTGGCCGATCAGCTCGGCGATCTCGCGGTAGTCGTGGTCGAAGGCCTCCTTCAGCAGGAAAGCGGCGCGTTCCTCGGGGCCGAGCTGTTCAAGCAGGGTCAGGAAGGCGACCGAAACGTCGTCGGCCAGGGCATGCAGCTGGGCCGGGCCGGGCGCCGGGTCGGGCTCCAGGGTGACCGCCAGCGGCTCGGCCAGCCATGGGCCGACGTAGTGCACGCGCTCGCGCTTGGCCGCGCGCAGCCGGTCCAGGCCGAGCCGGGTGGTGGTGGTGACCAGCCAGGCTTCGGGGTCGCGGACGGCCGCCGGGTCGGCGCCGGACCAGCGCAGCCAGGCATCCTGGACCACGTCTTCGGCGTCGGCGCGGCTGCCAAGCAGGCGGTAGGCCAGGGCCATCAGGCGCGGGCGGTGGGTCTGGAAAGCGGTTTCGGCGTTCATGTGGGCAGGGACGCCGCAGTGGCGCGTGGCGTGACAGAGCGTCGGGGGAATCTTGCCGGCCAGCGGCCGGCACTACCACCCCGGGGCCGGGGGAGGGGGTAAAATGGGCGGATTACCCCCGCCAGCCTCGAGCAAGCGAGCAAGACGTGACATCGATCAAGCAGGAAGACCTCATTCAGTCCATCGCCGACGCGCTGCAGTACATCTCGTACTACCACCCGGTCGACTACATCAAGAACCTTGCCGCCGCTTACGAGCGCGAGGAGTCGCCGGCCGCGAAGGAAGCGATGGCCCAGATCCTGATCAATTCGCGGATGTGCGCCGAAGGCCACCGTCCGATCTGCCAGGACACCGGCATCGTCACCGTGTTCCTGGAAATCGGCATGGACGTGCGCTGGGACGACGCCACCATGGGCGTGGAAGACATGGCCAATGAAGGCGTGCGCCGTGCCTACATGCACCCGGACAACAAGCTGCGCGCTTCGGTGCTGGCTGATCCGGCCGGCAAGCGCATCAACACCAAGGACAACACCCCGGGCGTGGTCAACGTCAAGGTCGTGCCGGGCAACAAGGTCGACGTGATCGTCGCCGCCAAGGGCGGTGGTTCGGAAGCGAAGACCAAGTTCGCCATGCTCAACCCGTCCGACTCGATCGTCGACTGGGTGCTGAAGACCGTGCCGACCATGGGCGCCGGCTGGTGCCCGCCGGGCATGCTCGGCATCGGCATCGGTGGCACCGCCGAGAAGGCGATGCTGCTGGCCAAGGAAGCACTGATGGAGCCGATCGACATCACCGAGCTGCAGGCCCGTGGTGCGTCCAACCGCATCGAAGAGCTGCGCCTGGAGCTGTACGAGAAGGTCAACGCGCTGGGCATCGGTGCGCAGGGCCTGGGTGGCCTGACCACCGTGCTCGACATCAAGATCAACGACTACCCGACCCACGCGGCCAACCTGCCGGTGGCGATGATCCCGAACTGCGCGGCCACCCGCCATGCGCACTTCACCCTCGATGGCAGCGGCCCGGTGATGCTGGACCCGCCGTCGCTGGAAGACTGGCCGAAGCTGACCTACGACGCGTCCAAGGGCACCCGCGTGGACCTGGACACGATCACGCCGGAAGACGTGGCCAGCTGGAAGCCGGGCCAGACCCTGCTGCTCAACGGCAAGCTGCTGACCGGCCGCGATGCCGCGCACAAGCGCATGGTCGACATGCTCAACAAGGGCGAGCAACTGCCGGTCGATCTGAAGGGCCGCTTCATCTACTACGTCGGCCCGGTCGATCCGGTGCGCGACGAAGTGGTGGGCCCGGCCGGCCCGACCACCGCCACCCGCATGGACAAGTTCACCGAGCAGGTGCTGGCACAGACCGGCCTGCTGGGCATGGTCGGCAAGGCCGAGCGCGGCCCGGCCGCGATCGAGGCGATCAAGAAGCACAAGTCGGCCTACCTGATGGCCGTGGGTGGCTCGGCCTACCTGGTGTCCAAGGCGATCAAGGCCGCCAAGGTGGTTGGTTTCGCTGACCTGGGCATGGAGGCGATCTACGAGTTCACCGTGCAGGACATGCCGGTGACCGTGGCAGTCGACTCCACCGGTGAATCGGTGCACAAGACCGGCCCGCGCGAATGGCAGGCCCGCATCGGCAAGATTCCGGTGGTGGTGGAGTAACTCCCCGCGCGCTCCGGTCCAGACAACGGCGCCCGTGTGGCGCCGTTGTTGTATCCGGGGGGAGGATTAACGCGCCTGTAGCCCTTGCTCTGCTACGGTCGGCACACCCTCGCACAGGACGTGTCCATGGCCCTGCATCGATTCATCGCGGTAGGCATGCTGCTGGCGCTGGCCGGCTGCAACACCCCAGCGTCGCACGAAGGCGCGGATTTCCCTGCATCGGCGCAGTGCCGCGTGCAGTGCCAGGCCGGCTATCGCAGCTGCATGGCGCAGAATGACTCTCTCGGCAGCCGCCAGAGCAATTGCGAGCAGCGGATGGTGCCGGCGCCGGACAAGCGCTGCAAGGACGTGGACAACCCGGACCTGCGCCATGCCTGCGAACTGAAGACGCATGACTGTACGATGCGCGCGCCGATGATGTCCTGTGGCGAACGCCGGGATTCCTGCATGAGCAGCTGCGGCTGAGCAACGATCGTGCGCGCGGGCGCATAATCGGCTGATCCACCTGTACAGGATCTTCTGCATGATCACCACGCTGTATGGTTCGACCAGTACCGCCGCGCTGGTGGTGCACTGGCTGCTGATCGAGCTGGGCATCGAGCATGAACTGGTGCTGCTGGATTTCGACGCGCGCGAGCACAAGTCGGCGGAGTACCTGGCGCTGAATCCGGCCGGTGTGGTGCCGACACTGCTGATCGATGGCCTGGTACTGACTGAAGCGGCGGCCATTGCGTTGTACCTGGCGGATCGCCATCCGGACGCCAACCTGCTGCCCGCGCTGGGCACGCCGCAGCGCGCCGATGCCTACCGCTGGATGTTCTGGTGTGCCAATACGCTGCAGCCGGCCTATCGAGCCTGGTTCTATCCACACGAAATGGCGGGCGAGGCGAATATCGAGGCCAGCCGCGGGATGGCACGGCAGCGCCTGGAAGCGGCCTGGCAGCATGTGGCCGCGCACCTGCATGCACATGGCCCCTACCTGCTGGGCGCCACGCCCTGCGTGGTCGACTACATGCTGGTGATGCTGATGCGCTGGTCGCGCAACATGCCCAGGCCCACCGACACCTGGCCGGTACTGAAGGCGCACGCCACGTTGATGAAGGCGCGCCCGGCGTTCGCCGAGGTGTACCGCCGCGAAGGCATCACCGACTGGCTGTAAGCCAGCCGGGGAGGAGGGCGTCCGGGTAGAAGAGGGCGCTGGGGTAGAGTCGAATGTCAGTCGACTATCGCACGCAGTGCGGGCTTTTCCGCGGATGCATATGAAGGGTGAGGAGGGAGTCGACTAACAGTCGACTCTACCAACAGTCGACTCTACCAACACGCTCCGCTACGTGGCGGCGAGGCGGGTTACAGGATCTCCAGCACTGTTTCCGGTGGACGGCACAGGCGTGTGCCCTTGTCCGTGCGCACCACGGGGCGGTTGATCAGTCGCGGGTGTTCGGCCATCGCGGCCAGCAGCGTGGCCTCGTCCGCACCTTCCAGGCCCAGTTCGGCGAACTGCGCTTCCTTGCTGCGCACCAGATCACGTGCGCTCAATCCTGATTCGGCCAGCACCTGGCGCAGTGTGGCCACATCGGGTGGATTGCCGAGGTACTCGATCACCACTGGATCAAAGCCGGCATCACGTATCAGCTTCAATGCGCCGCGCGAGTTGCTGCAGGCCGGGTTGTGCCAGATCGTCACGGGCATCAGAACCACTCCAGCAGCGACACGCCCACGCCCACGTAGGTGGCCTTGTGGTTGTAGTCGATCAGGCTTTCGCCATAACCGTCGAACACCTGCACATGCCCGCGCAGCAGGTTGCTGATCGGGAAACCGTAATCCAGCTGCAGGGCACCGTGCGAGCGGCTGCCGGTGCGCAGCGAATGGCGCGCCATCAGCGAGACTTCGTGGCCGTTGCGGTTCCAGGTCAGGGTCGCATCACCGCGGCCCATGTAATCCTCGATGTCCGGGTTGTTGTCGTCGCTGCGGGTCTCGGGAATGCGGTACCAGGGGCGCAGTACCAGCGCCCAGTTCTCGCGGTCCAGGCCGATGTTGAGCATCACCCGGTTCCAGCTGCGCGAAAGCGGGTCGGCGCGGCCGTTGGATTGGTGGTTCAGCGCGATGCCGGTCATGCGCCCGCGCCAGCCACCGATCGAGTAGCCGTTGCGGAACACCATCATCACTTCCGGCTCGTAATTGGTTTCGCGGAACGGGCGTGAATCCTCGCCGTTGTAGGCCTGCCAGCGCGAGCTCTGGGTGTAGCCGGCCCAGATGTCGCCGTTGTCGCCGAACAGGTTCTCGGCGATCTTGGTCTTGAAACTGATCTGGAACTTCAGCTCGGCACTGTCCAGCACCTGCGGCGTGGTGACCGTGTTGGCCGGGTTCGGCGAATGCGGCGTGGTGTTGCGATCGCTGGTCCAGAACGCCGGCAGCAGGTACACCGGCTTGTAGGCGCGCAGCTGGAACGGGCCCAGCTTGGAGTCCTCGGCCAGTTCCCAGCGGCTGTCCAGCAGCGAACCGCGGCCAGCATTGGCCAGTGCGCTGTCAGGGGCTGCTGGACGGAACAGATCGCTGACCCGCTCGCGCAGCTTCTCTTCGCCCTGGCTCACGCGTGCAGTCTGACGTTCTTCGCGACGGGCCTGCGCGGCCGCCTCGGCCGCAGCGTCGGCCTCGGCAGTGGCCTGCGGGGTACGGCCGAACTGGCGGTCATAACAGGCCAGGCGGGCAGCATCGGTGGTAATCGCCGCGCACGCGGCCGGCGAGGCTTCGGCGCTGGGCGCGAACTCCTGCGCGGCCAGCGGCGCACTGGCCAGGGCCAGCGCCAGCGGCGCGAGACGGGGAAGCAGCGGAGACAGGGTCATTGCAGCAGGCCCTTAGGTGAATACGGGAATCGCACAGTGTGGCGGCTGCACCGGTTCACGGCCAGCCCCCACGGTTTATGCACGGGCACCGCGTGCGCGCGGCGTGAAGGCAGCGCGGGTTACAGGAACCAGGCGAAGGCGAACAGGCCGAGCATCGCGATCACCACGGCCAGTTTCAGCGCCAGGCCGAGCAGGATACCGAGCCAGGTGGCCAGGCCTACCCTGGTCGAGCGCCCCAGTTCGCGGGTGTGCCAGTACTCGCCGGCCAGGGCGCCGATCAGGGGGCCTGCAAAGAGGCCGATCGGCATGAAGAACAGGCCGACGATGCTGCCGACGAACGTACCCCACAGTGCCTTGCGGCTGGCACCGACCCGCTGCGCACCCACCACCGTGGCCAGCACGTCCACCAGCAGCGAGAGGACGGTCAGTACGCCCAGCGCCACCAGGGTCGGCCAGCCGACGTGGGTGAAGCCGTCCGCCCAAGCCGCCAGCAGCAGTCCGATGAACACCAGCGGGATGCCGGGCAGGGCTGGCAGGATGATTCCGGCGATGCCGACAAGGACAAAAATGACCGCTAGCAGATATAAGATGAATGAGAGTCCCATGCTGTCCCGTATGGTCGCCGTTTTGGGGTTGACAGTGAAAGATTTTGCCAGTTGCTTTTTCGTTTTGGGCGGGTTAAGTTGCAGTCGCTGAGCTTGGCAAGGTCACCGTGGATCGTGGCCTGATGAAGCAAGATCTTCCCGATCCGCTGCATCGATGCACCTCGCTTCCCCCTTGCTTGTCAGCCGCCCACCAGGCGTTTCCAACAACAAGAGAGAGTCACCAGGGAGTTAGTGAGATGTCTGATCGCGAGACCGGTACCGTCAAGTGGTTCAACGATGCAAAGGGCTTCGGCTTCATCAGCCGTGAAAACGGCGAAGACGTGTTCGTGCACTTCCGTGCCATCCAGACCCAGGGCTTCAAGAGCCTGAAGGAAGGCCAGAAGGTCACCTTCACCGTCGTGCAGGGCCAGAAGGGCCTGCAGGCCGACGCCGTGCAGCCGACCTGATCGCGCTGCAAGCCGTCACATGAAAAAGGCCCGCGCAAGCGGGCCTTTTTCTTTGCCGCCGGCCCGGCGCAGGTCAGCGCAGGATGACCTTGCCGTTGACCACGCGCACGTAGGTGTTTTCGCGGATGCCGCCGAGGTCGCGCTGGTTGACCACGATGGTGCGGCCATCGTCCATGCGCACGCTGATGTCGTAGGTATCACTGGTCACGTTCTTCTGGATCTGGTTGCCGGCCAGCGCGCCACCGACCGCGCCTGCGGCCGCAGCGATGTTCTTGTTGCCACGGCTGCCACCGGTGTGATCGGAGATCTCATGGCCGGCCACGGCACCGACGATGCCGCCGAGGATGGCGCCGGTCGCGCTGGGCGCGGTGCGGCCCGACGGCACGGTGTTGATGCGGGTGACGATGCCACAGTCAGCGCAACGGCCCTGGTTGTAACCGCCGTTGTTGCCGTAGCCACCATTGTTGTAGCCGTTGTTGTAACCACCGCCACCGTAGCCGGGCGAGGTGGCACAGCCAGCCAGGGCGAGGGTAGCGATGGCGCTGGCGGCAATGAGCTGGATCTTCATGGAGCGTCTCCTGGCCGTGAAGGCGGGTGTGTTGGGTGGTACTGCGTCATGCAGCAGGGTGGACGAATCCTCTCCTTTCGAACGTGAACAAGGTGCCAACCAGGCGTGCCTTGCCCGGCTACAGGATGAATGCGCGTCAGCGGAAGTCCTGGTGGCAGGCGCGGCAGTCGGCCTGCACGGTTTCCACGACCTTGGCCAGGGCGGTGCAGTCACTGGGCGGAGCCGCCAATGCGGCGTTGAGGTTGCCGCGCAGCTGGCTGGCGTGCTGCTGGAACCGGCCGTTGTCCTTCAGCCCGGGAAAGGCCAGGTCGAGGTCGTTGGACAGAAGGCGCAGGGCCTGCAGCCGCGGCACGCTGTCGGCCAGGCTGCAGCGGTTCTGCTGCTGGGCCTGCTGCAGCAGCTGCGCTTGCCGCTGCATCACCTGCATCAGGCTGTCCGGGAACGGGTCGCGGCGGGCCTGCAGGGCGCGGCCGACCATGACCGTGGCGACCAGGCCGATCAGCAGGCCCAGGCACAGCACGAACAGGTACCGCTGGGCAGTGGACGGGCGGCGGGGCGGGCTGGCGTTCATGGCGGGCTCTCCTGGCGTGCAACGGTGGGTTCGATGCCGGCGCGCTGTAGGCGCTGGCGCCTGCACGTTAAAATAGCCGCATGAACGAACAGGTCAAACAACGCTTCGCCGGCATCGAACGGCTGTATGGCGTAGGTGCGCTCGAGCGCCTGCAGGGCAGCCGCGTGGCGGTGGTGGGCATGGGCGGGGTCGGCTCGTGGGTGGTGGAAGCGCTGGCGCGTTCGGCGGTCGGCCACCTGACCCTGATCGACGCCGATGACATCTGCGTGTCCAACACCAACCGGCAGCTGCCGGCGATGGAAGGCAACTACGGCCGCAACAAGGCAGAGGCAATGGCAGAGCGCTGCCGCGCGATCAATCCGGACATCGAGGTCGATGCCGTGCAGGCATTCCTGACCGTGTCGAACATGGCCGAGTTGCTGGACCGTGGCTTCGACCTGGTGATCGATGCCTGCGACAGCTTCCGGGTGAAGGTCGAGACGATCGCCTGGTGCCGCCGCCGCAAGCTGCCGCTGCTGACCGTGGGGGCTGCCGGTGGTCGCACCGATCCGACCCTGGTGCGCATCCGCGATGTTTCGCGCACCGAGCATGACGCCATGCTGGCGCTGATCCGCAAGAAGCTGCGCAGCGAGTTCAATTTCCCGAAGAATGCCAAGCGCTATTTTGGCGTACCGGCGGTGTACTCGCTGGAAAACGTGAAGTATCCGCAGGCCGATGGCAGTGTCTGCGGCATCCGCCCGAACCTCGGTGCGGATGCTGCATTGAAACTGGACTGTGGCGCAGGCCTCGGTGCGGCAACCC
The DNA here is from genome assembly GCF_059371335.1 of Stenotrophomonas sp. YJH_SMC_6. Classification (NCBI taxonomy): domain Bacteria; kingdom Pseudomonadati; phylum Pseudomonadota; class Gammaproteobacteria; order Lysobacterales; family Lysobacteraceae; genus Stenotrophomonas; species Stenotrophomonas sp. YJH_SMC_6. The sequence continues at coordinate 32,984 of NZ_JCAFUM010000020.1, forward strand.
ACATCACCGGTGCCTTCGCCTTTGCGGCGGTCGGCAAGGCGCTTGAAATGCTGCTGGAGCCGAAGAAGGTGAAGGCCGAAGTGGTCGAGTCCAGCGAGGTGTGATGGATCGTGCCGGCCAGCGGCCGGCACCTGCCCGTTACATTGCCGGCAGCGCGAACAGGCGCCGCGCATTCTCCGTCGTGGCCTGGGCCACCGCGTCCAGCTCCATCCCGCGCAGTGCGGCCACGTGGCGGGCGATGACTGCCAGTCGCGCTGGTTCGTTGCGCTGGCCGGGGATGCCGGCGTCAGGCTGGTCGGGCGCGTCGGTCTCCAGCAGCAGCTGTTCCAGCGGCATCCCGCGCACCAGGCGCTGCAGCCGTTGCGCGCGATCGTAGGTCAGCGGACCACCGAGACCGAGCAGGAAGCCTTGCCGATGTAGTTGCGCGGCCTGTTCCGGGCTGCCGGAAAAGCTGTGCACCACGCCGCGCAGGCCGCCGACGCGACGGATCGCGGCAATGACCGCATCCACCGCGCGTCGCGCATGCACGATCACCGGCAGCTCGAACTCGCGGGCCAGTTGCAGCTGGCCGATGAAGTACGCCTGTTGCGCCTCTGCATCCAGTCCCTCGACGAAGAAGTCCAGCCCGCATTCGCCGATCGCGCACGGGCGTTCGCGAACGATCCATTCGCGCAGCAGCGGCAGATGGTCGGGCCGGTGCTCGGCCAGGAACATCGGATGCAGGCCGTAGGCCGGGTACAGCCCCGGTGCCTGCCGGCAGACCTCGCGCAGCTTCGGCCAGCTGGCGGCCGTGACGGCCGGTACCACCTGCTCGCGCACGCCCGCGGCGCCCGCGCGCTCGATCACCGCCGTGCGGTCAGCATCGAATTCACTGGCATCCAGATGGCAGTGGCTGTCGACCAGCGGGATCAACGCTGTTCCAGCGGCGGCGGGGCCGGGACTGTATTGCGGCTCTTCCAGTTGGCCAGCAGCAGGGTGCCGAAGCCCAGTACCAGCTCGTCGACGAACGGAATCGGGTCGGGAATGAACAGGGTCAGCACGAACAGGCCGGCGGTCAGCTTGAACAGGGTGGGGTAGCGCAGCCGGCGGGCCCATTGCAGTACCGGCAGCAGCATCGGGTTGGCCATGGCGTGGATCCTCGTGGGGAATATGCAAACGCTACCACGGGCCCAGCATTTCCCGATGCTGAATGGGTTACAGGAATGAGCAGGAAATGTGGAGATTCCGTTCAGGCAGTGCATGCTGCAATCTGGGCCGAGAACGTTGCGGATGGTCCGCAAGGAGCAGGTCATGAAAAGCACAACTACAACTGTCCTGGTCGCAGCGGGCGCGCTGCTGGTCGGTGGCATCGCCACCGCCGCCTTCATGAAGAGTGGCGACAAGTCGCCTGATTCCATCAGCGCCGGAACCCCCAACGGTGAATCGCGGCTGGTTGACGGCAATGCCGTTGACGATGGCGCGCGTGGTGACAAGCTCGACCCGTCTGCACCGCGCGGGCTGGAATACGCCGACGTGCTGAAGGTCGACCCGATCACCGAGAAGCAGAAGGCCTACGCCACCGTGATCGGCACCGATCCCGTGCGCGAGACCTCCACCACCCAGACCCCGCACGAGGTCTGCCAGGACGTGACCGTGCAGGAGCGCCTGCCGGAGCGTGACGGCAACGTCGGCGGCACCGTGGTCGGCGCGGTGGTCGGCGGCCTGCTCGGCAACCAGGTCGGCGGTGGCAACGGCAAGAAGGCCGCGACCGCAGCCGGTGCCGTGGCCGGTGGCTTCATCGGCAACCAGATCGACAAGCGCCATGTGGGTGGCCGCGTGGTCAACCGCACCGAGCGCCAGTGCCACACCGAGACCGCCACTTCCGAGTCGAGCCGTGTTACCGGTTACAACGTGACCTACCGCAACGAAGACGGCACCACCGGTACCATGCGCATGGCCAGCAAGCCGGGCAACCGCATCGCCATGGGCACCAATGACGTGGTGAAGGGCTACAACGTGACCTACCGCTACGACGGTGCCGAGAAGACCGTGCGCATGGACAACAAGCCGGCCAGCGATCGCCTGCCGGTGGTCGATGGCCAGCTGGTCACGCAGACCGCTGCTGCCGGCGCCACTGCGGCCACGCGCCAGTAATCCAGAATACGTGCTGTACCCGACGGGCCGGCGCATGCCGGCCCGTTTCGTTGTGAGCGCGGGCATTCATCCGTGTGGAGGCGGAATCCACCATCATGGTGGCCCCTTCGACATGGAGTCGGCATGAGCATCTTCGACCTGCGCCTGGAAACCGAGCGCCTGATCCTGCGTCCGCTGCTGCGCGAGGACTACGAACCCTATCTGGCGTTCTGCGCCGACGAGGAAACGATGCGCACGCTCGGTGGCGTGCAGCCGCCTTCGGTAGCCTGGCGCGGCTTCTGCAGCCTGGCTGGCGCCTGGCAGCTGTTCGGCTTTTCGATGTTCAGCGTGATCGAAAAATCCAGCGGGGACTGGATCGGGCGGATGGGCCCCTGGCAACCGCAGGACTGGCCGGGTACCGAGGTCGGCTGGGGCATCCGCCGCGCCAGCTGGGGCCGGGGCTATGCGCCGGAAGCGGCGGTCGCGGCGATCGACTGGGCCTTCGACACGCTGGGTTGGCACGAGGTGATCCATACCATCGCCGAGAACAACGACAACTCGCGGGCGGTCGCGCGCAAGCTGGGCAGCACGTTGCTGCGGATGGGCGAACTGCCGCCGCCGTACAACGACAAACCGATGCAGATCTGGGGCCAGTCGCGCGAACAGTGGCGGCAGCGTGCACGCTGAACGTGGCCCGGTAGTGCCGGCCGCTGGCCGGCAATCGCTTGGATCCAGCTGCATGGAGGATGCCGGCCAGCGGCCGGCACTACCGGGGTGCCATGCTGCATCCGCGCTTGGCATTCCCTGGCGCACTTGCCAGACTGCACGCAGCCGGCCGCCGGCCGGATCCGATGGAGCAGGCAATGGTGGAAGAGCGCGTCCCGCTGACGGTGCATGGCATGTCGGTCTCGGGCAATTGCCACAAGGTCCGGCTGCTGCTTGAGCAGCTCGGCAGCCGTTACCGCTGGGTGGAAGTGGACAGTGCCCATGGCCAGACCCACACGCCCGAATTCCTGGCGCTCAACCCGAATGCCAAGGTGCCGCTGATCGTCCGCGACGACGGCCGCGTGCTGACCGAGTCCAACGCGATCCTGTTCTGGCTGGCCGAAGGCACGCCCTACCTGCCCAGCGATGGCTGGGAGCGTGCGCAGGCGTTGAGCTGGATGTTCTTCGAGCAGTACACGCACGAGCCGTGCGTGGCGGTAGCGCGCTTCATCCGGGGCTGGACGGCGCCCGACTCGCCACGCCGTGCCGAACTGCCACGCCTGCACGAGCGTGCCGCCACCGCGTTGGCGGTGATGGAGCAGCACCTGCGCGAAGCGCAGTGGTTCACCGGCAGCGGATACGGCATTGCCGATATCGCCCTGTTTGCCTATACCGATGTGGCGGGCGAGGGCGGCATCAGCCTGGAGCCGTTCCCGGAAGTTCGCGCCTGGCTGCAGCGCGTGCGTGCGCAGCCGCGCTTCCTGCCGATGCCGGCGGTGACCGCCGAGGTGCGCTCGCGCTTCGAGGCGGCTTGATGCCCACAGGGTAGCGCCCGGTATTGCCGGGCGGAACGCAACAACGACACGGAGGGTGTTCGATGTTCGCTGTGGTTCCGGATCCGATTCCCGCACGCATGCGGGGGCTCAACCGCGCCGAGGTGTGCGACGTCAATTTCCTTGAGGCGGTGCGCGGGTGGCGCGGGACGCCGCGCCCGCGACCCGCGGCAGATGCTCCGATCCTGCCGGGCAGTACGCTCACCGCTGCCGCCTTCGATGAACTGTTCGACTCGCAGCTGGCCAGCCGCCAGCTGGACCTGATGGCGCGCGTGCTGCGCGTGCAGAACAAGGTCTTCTACACCATCGGTTCGTCCGGCCATGAAGGCAACGCGCTGCTGGCGCGGGCCTGCCGGCACACCGATCCTGCCTTCCTGCACTATCGTTCCGGCGCCTTCATGGCCGAGCGTTCGCGGCAGGTGCCGGGTATCGATCCGCTGCGCGATGCGGCACTGTCCTTCGCCGCCAGCGCGGATGATCCGGCCAGCGGTGGCCGCCACAAGGTGTGGGGCAGCAAGCCATTGTGGGTGCTGCCGCAGACCTCGACGATTGCGTCGCACCTGCCCAAGGCGCTGGGTACCGCGCTGGCCATCGAGAGTGGCAAGCGGCTGGGGCAGGCGCTGCCCATTCCCACCGACAGCATCGTGCTGTGCTCGTTCGGCGATGCGTCGGCCAACCACGCCACCGCGCAGACCGCCTTCAATACCGCGATGTGGTCGGCCTACCAGAAACTACCGGCGCCGATCCTGTTCGTCTGCGAGGACAATGGCCTGGGCATCTCGGTGAAGACCCCCGATGGCTGGATCGCCGAGCGCTTCAGCCACCAGCCGGGGCTGGACTATTTCTTTGCCGATGGCCTCGACCTGGCCACCGGGCACGCCCAGGTGCAGGCGGCGGTGGAACACTGCCGGCGCACGCGGCGGCCGACCTTCCTGCATCTGCGCACCACGCGCCTGATGGGCCATGCCGGCACCGACTTTGAAGTGGAATGGCGCGCGCTGCCGGAACTGTGCGCGGCCGAGGCGCAGGATCCGCTGCTGCGCTCGGCGCAGATCGCGCTGGAATCAGGCTGGATGGATGCGGCCGCCATCGAAGTGGCCTACGAAACGATGCGCGCGCGTTGCATGGCCGCTGCCGCCGATGCCGAAGGCAGTGCGAAGCTGCAGTCGCTGCGGGAGGTGATGGCGCCGCTGGCACCGTACACCCCTGCAGCGGTGCAGGCCGAAGCGCAGCGCGAGGTCGCTGCCGAAGCACGCGAGGCACTCTATGGCGGTGCCGAGGCATTGCCGGAACGACAGGCGCCGCGGCATCTCGCAATCCAGATCAATCATGGTCTGCAGGAGCTGCTGGCCAAGTATCCGCAGAGCCTGCTGTTCGGCGAGGACGTGGCGCAGAAGGGCGGTGTCTACACCGTCACCAAGGATCTGCTGCGCCGCTTCGGGCCGCGCCGGGTCTTCAACACCCTGCTGGACGAGACCATGATCCTGGGCATGGCGCAGGGCCTGGCCAACATGGGCATGCTGCCGATCCCGGAGATCCAGTACCTGGCCTACCTGCACAACGCCATCGACCAGCTGCGTGGCGAAGCCTGTTCGCTGCAGTTCTTCTCCAACGACCAGTACCGCAACCCGATGCTGGTGCGGGTGGCCGGGCTGGGCTACCAGAAGGGTTTCGGCGGCCATTTCCACAACGACAACTCGGTCACCGCCCTGCGCGACATCCCCGGGCTGGTGGTCGGCTGCCCATCGCGCGGCGACGACGCGGTGATGATGCTGCGCACGCTGGCGGCGCTGGCCCGGGTGGATGGGCGCGTGGCGGTGTTCCTGGAGCCGATCGCGCTGTACATGAGCAAGGACCTGCATGAGCCGGGCGATGGCCAGTGGCTGTTCGACTACCCGGCCCAGGGCCGGGCACTGGTGCCGGGCGAAGGCCGTGTTTACGGGCCGGAGGCTGGCGACCTGGTGGTCTACACCTACGGCAATGGCGTGCCGATGGCGCTGCGCGCAGCGCGGGCCATCGAACAGCAAATGGGCTGGCAGGTACGGGTGGTCGACCTGCGCTGGCTGGTGCCGCTGGATGCCGGCTTCATCGCCAGCCAGGCCGCCAGCGCACGGCGCGTGCTGGTGCTGGACGAGGACCGCCACAGTGGAGGGGTGGGCGAGGGCGTGGTCACCGCACTGGTCGAGGCCGGTTTCGGCCACCTGCCGCTGCGCCGGGTCTGCGGCGCCGATACCTATACCCCGCTGGCAGGGGCAGCAATGTTCGGGCTTCCAAGCGACAATGCGGTGATTGGCGCCGCCCTTGAACTGGCGCAGGAACCTTGATGCATGTGTGGATTGGCGGGAATGTTGTTGCCGGCGCCGGTGGCGTCGGCCGAGGTGCTGCAGGCGCAGGTCCTGGCCATGGGCGAGGCGCTGCACCACCGCGGGCCGGATGATGGCGGCAGCTGGGTCGATGCCGGGGCAGGCATCGCGCTGGCGCACCGTCGGCTGAGCATTCTCGATCTGTCGCCGCTGGGCCACCAGCCGATGGCCTCGTCCGATGGCCGCTACGTGATGGCCTACAACGGCGAGGTCTACAACTTCGCCGCCCTGCGTGCCGAACTGGAGCCGCTGGGGCATGCTTTCCGTGGCCATTCCGACACCGAAGTGCTGCTCGCGGCGATCCTGCAGTGGGGCATGGAAGAAACCCTGCAGCGTTGCAACGGCATGTTCGCCATCGCGCTATGGGATCGCCAGGCGCAGTGCCTGTGGCTGGCACGCGACCGCGTTGGCAAGAAGCCGCTGTACTACGGCTGGGCCGGTGACACCCTGGTGTTCGGTTCCGAACTGAAAGCGCTGTGGCAGCACCCGGCGTTCGACAACGACATCGACCGCGACGCACTGACCCTGTTGCTGCGGTTGGATTACATTCCGGCCCCGCACAGCATCCACCAGCGCTGCTACAAGCTGATGCCCGGCCGCGTGCTGCGCCTGGACGCCGAAGCCGTGGCGGCGGGTGCATCGGCGCATCGCCCGGAACAGGCGCAGCGCCCGTACTGGGATGCGCGTGCACGCATGCAGGCGGCACTGGCTGCGCCGTTCCAGGGCCGCATCGAGGAAGCAGAGGAGCAGCTGGACGGGCTGCTGCGCGACGCGGTGGCGCTGCGCATGGTGGCCGACGTGCCGGTGGGCGTGTTCCTGTCCGGCGGTACCGATTCGTCGCTGGTGGCGGCGCTGATGCAGGCGCAGAGCGGGCAGCCGGTGCACAGCTTCAGCATCGGCTTCACCGATTCGGGCCACGACGAGGCACCGCTGGCCAGGGAACTGGCCACGCATCTGGGCTGCGACCATACCGAGCTCTACGTCAGCGGCGCGGATGCACTGGCAGTCGTGCCGCAGCTGCCGGCAATGTTCGACGAACCCTTTGCCGATGCCTCGCAGGTGCCAACCGCGCTGGTCGCCCGGCTGGCGCGGCAGGGCGTGACCGTGGCGTTGTCTGGCGACGGCGGTGATGAGCTGTTCTTCGGCTATACCCGCTACGTGCGCGCGCTGCGCAACTGGCAGATGCTGGGCCGCGTGCCGGGCCCGCTGCGACGCTGGATGGGCGCGCGCGCGCAGCACCAGGGCGAGGCCTCGCGGACCGGCGGACTGGCCGCGCTGTTGGCCGAGTCCGGCGCGCGTGGCATCGGCGACGTGTACCGCAACCGCATCTCGCGCTGGCGCGACCCCGCCGCGGCAGTGCCCGGCGCACAGGCCGCCGGCAGCTTCTACGACCTGGCCGATCCGCTGCACGGTGCCGGCACGCCGGCCGACGCGATGATGCTGGCCGATTACGTGACCTACCTGCCGGATGACCTGCTCTGCAAGGTCGACCGCACCTCGATGGCGGTCAGCCTGGAGGCACGCGCGCCGCTGCTGGACTGGCGCGTGGCCGAGTTCGCCTGGTCGCTGCCGCTGGGCTTCAAGCGCAGCGAAACCACCAGCAAGGTGCTGCTCAAGCGCGTGCTTGGCCGCTACGTGCCGCAGTCGATGGTGCACCGGCCCAAGCGCGGGTTCGGCGCGCCGGTCAGCGACTGGCTGAAGGGCGACCTGCGGCCGTGGGCCGAGGATCTGTTGCAACCGGCGCGCCTGGAGCGCGAAGGCGTGCTGTCGGCGGCGGCGGTGCAGCCGCTGTGGCAGCAGTTCCTGGGCGGCCAGCGCAAGTGGCATACCCACCTGTGGAACGTGCTGATGTTCCAGGCCTGGCAGGCGCATTGGCGGCAGGTGCGGAGCCGCGTGACCGGGGGCTGATCTTCACCGGACGGCACGGGCCCGGCGTCTAGGCTGGGCCTCCCGCACCGTGAGGAGTATGTCCCTATGTCCGTCCCCACCATCGCCGTGTTCGTCGGCAGCCTGCGCAAGGATTCCTGCAACCGCAAGCTGGCCCATGCGCTGGAGAAGATCGCTGGCGACCGCGCGCGCTTCCAGTACGTGCAGATTGGTGATCTACCGCTGTACGACCAGGATTTCGATAGCCAGTACCCGCCTCAGGGCACCCGGCTGAAGGATCAGGTGCGCGCCGCCGACGCGGTGCTGTTCGTGACCCCCGAATACAACCGGTCGGTGCCGGGCGTGCTGAAGAACGCCATCGACGTCGGCTCGCGCCCCTACGGTGACAGTGCGTTTGCCGGCAAGCCGGCGGCGGTGATCGGCGCCTCCATCGGCCAGATCGGCACCGCCGTGGCCCAGCAGCACCTGCGCAACAGCCTGGCCTTCCTGGACATGCACGTGCTCGGCCAGCCCGAGGCGTTCATCCATTTCAAGGACGGCCTGATCGACGCCGACGGCACGATCCACAACGAGGGCACGCAGAAATTCCTGCAGGGCTACGTGGACCGGTTCCTGGCACTGATCGCGGTGCATGTGAAGGGCGACTGAGACCGATGGGGTAGCAGCAGCCAGGCCGCGGATCGGATCCCGGCGCGCAGCGGCGGGCCCTGGCCCCACGTTCCGCTGAGCATCGGAGCCCTTGCGCTGCACGGAATCCGACCCTGGCCGCCTGATCTGCGATAATGACCCACCCGGGCGCCGCAACGGCGCCCGTCGCAGGCACTGCGACGCCCCCGCGCCAGAGTGGCCAGGCACTGGCGGATATCCCCCGTTTCTCCACGGCTTATCCACAGGCTTGTCCATGGCTGCCGGGGTCGGCGCATGCCTACACTCGTCCGGCCCACTTTTGCAGGAAACACCGCAGCATGTCCGCTCGTTCCGGCTTCCGTTCCAACCGCAGAGAGCGCGGTGATGGCTTTGATCGTGATCGCGATGAATCGCGTATCGACCAGTTGCGCGTTCCGCCGCATTCGGTGGAAGCCGAGCAGGCGGTGCTGGGTGGCCTGATGCTGGCGCCGGAGGCCTACGACCGGGTCAACGACCAGCTGACCGAGGGCGATTTCTACCGCCGCGATCACCAGATGATCTACCGCGCGATCCGTGAGCTGTCCGAGCGCGAGCGGCCGTTCGACGCGGTGACCCTGGGCGAGTGGTTCGAATCACAGGGCAAGCTGGAACTGGTGGGCGATGGTGCCTACCTGATCGAGCTGGCGAGCACCACGCCGTCGGCGGCCAACATCGTGGCCTATGCCGAGATCGTGCGTGACAAGGCCGTGCTGCGGCAGCTGATCCAGGTCGGCACCGACATCGTCAACGATGGCTTCCAGCCTGAGGGCCGTGACAGCAGTGAGCTGCTGGCCTCTGCGGAGAAGAGCGTGTTCGCCATCGCTGAACAGGGTGCACGCGGCCGTACCGACTTCGTGGCGATGCCTGGCGCGCTGAAGGATGCCTTCGAGGAACTGCGCAACCGCTTCGAGAACGGCGGCAACATCACCGGCCTGCCGACCGGCTACAACGACTTCGATGCGATGACTGCCGGCCTGCAGCCGACCGACCTGATCATCCTCGCCGCGCGCCCGGCCATGGGCAAGACGACTTTTGCACTGAACATCGCCGAGTACGCGGCGATCAAGTCGAAGAAGGGCGTGGCGGTGTTCTCGATGGAAATGTCGGCCTCGCAGCTGGCGATGCGCCTGATCTCCTCCAACGGCCGCATCAACGCGCAGCGCCTGCGTACCGGCCAGCTGGAAGATGAAGACTGGAGCCGTGTCACCAGCGCGATCAAGATGCTGAAGGAAACCAAGATCTTCATCGACGATACGCCGGGCGTGTCGCCGGAAGTGCTGCGCTCCAAGTGCCGCCGCCTCAAGCGCGAGCACGACCTGGGCCTGGTGGTGATCGACTACCTGCAGCTGATGAGCGTGCCGGGCAACAGTGAAAACCGCGCCACCGAAATCTCGGAGATCTCGCGTTCGCTGAAGGGCCTGGCCAAGGAACTGCACGTGCCGGTGATCGCGCTGTCGCAGCTCAACCGCTCGCTGGAAACACGTACCGACAAGCGCCCGGTGATGGCCGACCTTCGCGAATCGGGCGCAATCGAGCAGGACGCGGACATGATCGTGTTCATCTACCGCGACGATTACTACAACAAGGAAAATTCGCCGGACAAGGGCCTGGCCGAAATCATCATCGGCAAGCACCGTGGTGGCCCGACCGGATCGTGCAAGCTGAAGTTCTTCGGTGAGTACACCCGCTTCGACAACCTGGCCCACGACTCGGTCGGCTCATTCGAATAACCGTAGTGCCGGCCGCTGGCCGGCAACCACCCCACGGCTTGCAAACCATTCAGAACGCCAATCTTCCGTACGTGGCGTGTAAATGACATGTAACGCGAGGCTTCTACGATTCCGCCGCTGCTGCTCTTCGACGCCGCCCTTCGGCGTCCAGCGTGCCCAAGGAATCCGCCTCCATGCCGTCCCACGCTCCGCTTCGCCGCAATCTGCTGGCCCTGCTGGTCTGTGCTTCGCTGCCGTCGCTGGCTGTCGCTGAAACCGCCCCCGCGACCGACGCGCAGTCGGCCACGACCCTCGATTCGATCTCGGTGATCGGCCGCGGCGAAGCCCGCCAGGTGCAGCGCGTGACCGCCGAGGACATGAAGGTCCTGCCGCCCGGTGCCAACCCGCTGAAGCTGCTGGCGGCCAAGCCGGGCGTGCATTTCGAATCGGCCGATGCCACCGGCGCCTACGAATGGTCCACCAGCATCAGCCTGCGTGGCTTCAACCAGAATCGCCTGGGCTACACCCTCGATGGCATCCCGCTGGGCAACATGGCCTACGGCAACAGCAACGGCCTGCACATCAGCCGCGCGGTGATCAGCGAGAACCTGGGCGGTGCGGAGGTCTCCACCGGCATTGGTGCGCTGGGTACGCCGTCCACCAGCAACCTCGGCGGCGTGTTCCAGTTCTACTCGATCGATCCGTCCACCGAATATGGGGTCGTGCTGGCACAGAGCTTCGGCAGCGACAATGCGCGCCGCAGCTATGCACGCCTCGATACCGGCGACCACCAGGGCTTTGCCGCTTACCTGTCCGGCGTGTATTCCGAAGGCGACAAGTGGAAGGGCAAGGGCTCGCAGAAACTGAAGCAGTTCAACGGCAAGGCCACCTACAACTTCGGCACGGACAGCAGGATCACCGCGCTGTCCAACGCTTCGCGCCGCGTCGAGGCCGACTACCAGGACCTGTCGCTGGAGATGATCGATCGCCTCGGCTGGGACTGGGACAACTACGCGCCGGACTGGGATCGCGCGGTGGCTGCTGCACGCGGAAAGTACAGTGGTGGCGTCAACAGCCCGTGGGACGCCTATTACTCCGGTCACGGCCTGCGCAATGACGATGTGTCCAGCATTGCCGGTGATTTCGGCCTGAACGAGTCGATGCGCCTGAAGGTCAACGTCTACAACCACAGCAACCGTGGCCAGGGCCATTGGTTCAGCCCGTCCAATCCGTCCAACCCGGGCACCAGCCGCGAGATCCCGATCTCGATCCGCACCACCGAGTATGCGATCGACCGCACCGGCGTGACCTCGGCGTTCACCTGGAACGTGGCGGGCCACGAACTCGAGGCGGGCCTGTGGTACGAAGACAACGGCCACAGCGTGCAGCGCAACTTCTACTACATCGACGGCCCGATCACCGACGACTTCTTCCTGCGCAATCCGGACCAGCGCGTGTGGCACCAGCGCTACACCACCATCACCCGCCAGTTCTACGTGCAGGACCGCTTCCGCCTGTTCGATGACCGCCTGACCATCGACATCGGCGCGAAGTCGCCGCACACCCGCACCCGCGTGCGCACGCCGCTGGGCAGCTATGCCAACAACAGCAGCCTGACCTCGAAGAAGGGCCTGCTCCCGCAGGCGGGCTTCAACTTCAAGCTCAACGAGGGCAACGAGATCTTCGGCTCGTTCGCCAAGAACGTGGCCGCCTACGCGCTGGGCGTGGGCAGCCCGTTCAACGTGCCGCAGGCCGCCTTCGATGCCAGCGCGAAGAACCTGAAACCGGAACAGTCGCGCACCATCGAGCTGGGCTGGCGCGGCTACGGCCAGGGCTATGAAGCCTCGGTAGCGGTGTACGACGTCAAGTTCGACAACCGTCTGCTGGCCATCGCGCAGTGCGTGGGCATCCTCGGTTGCCCGGCGCTGTTCTCCAACGTCGGTTCGGTAACCAGCCGCGGCGCCGAGGCGACCCTGCAGCTGAAGCCGATGCAGGACCTGACCTGGTCCAACGCGCTGTCGTGGAATGACAGCACCTACGACAACGACTACGTCAACAACGGCGTGGTGCCCACCCGCGGCAAGAAGACCGTCGACACCCCGGAATGGATGTTCGCCAGCACCCTGGCTTGGACCCCGGGCCCGTGGGACCTGCGCCTGGCCGCCAACCATGTCGGCAAGCGTTACGTGACCTATACCAACGACGTGTCGGTGCCCAGCTACTGGCTGGTCAACGCTTCGGTGGCCTATGACTTCGGCAAGCTCGGCCCGGCGCAGAACCTGACCGTGGCGCTGAACCTGACCAACCTGACCGACAAGCGCTACCTGTCCTCGATCAACACCAACGGCACCTACGCCGCCGACCCGACCCGCAGCCTGGCGACCATGCAGGTTGGCGCGCCGCGGCAGGTGATGGCCACCGCCACCGTGCACTTCTGATGCGCGGCCCCGTCGATCCGGAAAGCCGTCGTCGCCTGTTGCGCATGGCGTGGCAGGGCACGGGGGCGGCGATCGCACTGGCGGCGATGCCGGGGCTGGCCACGGCCGGCCCACGCCCGCGGTTGGGGCGTGATCCGTTCACCCTGGGCGTCGCCGCCGGCGATCCGGATCCGCAGGGAGCCGTACTGTGGACGCGTCTGGCGCCGGACCCGCTCAACGGCGGCGGCATGCCATCGCGGGCGGTGCCGGTGCGCTGGTTCGTGGCCGAAGACCCGGGCATGCGCCGGCTGGTGCAGCGTGGCGTCGCCGCGGCAGTGCCCGAGCTGGCCCATTCGGTGCACGTGGAGGTCAATGGCCTGCGCCCAGGCCGCGACTACTACTACCGTTTTGCCTGCGACGGTGACGAGGAAAGCGCGGTCGGCCACTTCCGCACCGCGCCGCTGCCCGACACGCAGCTGCAGCAGCTGCGGCTGGCCCTGTGCACCTGCCAGGCCTGGAACAGTGGCTACTACCCGGTGCTGCGCGATATCGCGAAGAATGATGTCGACCTGGTGCTGCATGCCGGTGACTACCTGTACGAGTACAGCCCACTGCAGAACGCGCGTGGTCTCACGCTGGATGCGGAACGCTTCAGTGGCGAGACCGTCGGCCTGGAGCGCTACCGCGACCAGTACGCGCTGTACAAGCTCGATCCCGATCTGCAGGCCGCGCACGCCGCCCACGCGTTCGCGGTGATCTGGGACGACCACGAAGTGCAGAACGATTACTCCGGCATCCATCCGGAGAAGCCCGGCGTCTCGACGGAGGACTTCATCGTTCGCCGCGCGGCGGCCTACCGCGCGTTCTACGAACACCTGCCGATGCGTAGTACGCCTGCGGGCAACGGTGGCCTGCGCGTGCATCGGCGCCTGCGTTACGGCGATCTGGCACAGCTTGCGCTGCTCGACTGCCGCCAGTTCCGTCCGGCCAATCCCTGCGGGGTGGGCGAGTCGCCGCGCTGCGACGCTGCGCTGGATCCACGCATTAGCATGCTGGGCGTGGGCCAGGAAGCCTGGTTCGCGCAGTCGATGGCGGCCGCACGGGGCACGCGCTGGAACGTGGTGGTGCAGCAGCTGCTGATGGCGCAGCTGCGGCTGGACGGCGGCACGGCGCGAGAGCGCTTCTGGAACGATGCCTGGGACGGCTATCCCGCCGCACGCAAGCGGTTGCTGCAGGCGATGCAGGCAGGCGGGCAGGGCAATGCCATCGTGCTCGGTGGTGACTGGCATTCCACCTTCGTCAACGACCTGAAGCTGGATTTCGACGCGGCCAGCGCGCCGGTCGTCGCCACCGAATTCATCGCTCCGGCGATCAGCAGCGGCGGCGACGATACGCCTTATGGCCCGTACTACGGTTCGTCGATTCCGCAGAACCCGCATATCCGCTATTTCGACGGTGACCGCCGTGGTTGGTGGAAGCTGCAGCTGAACCGGCAGACCGTGGATGCGGAGCTGCGCTTCGCCGACAGCGTGCTGCACGCGGATGCGCCGGTGCGCACTGCGGCGCGCTTCCAGGTCACCCACGGCCGCCCGGGCGCAGTGCCGGTGTGAATCCGTTCGGTCGTGCCGGCCCCGAGCCGGGTTTCGTCGCAAACCGTTTGCGGGCGGCCAGAGCGGGGCGCCAAGGTGTCCGCAGGCGGCAAGGTGCCGCCACAAGGAGACCGTGATGAAGACCCTGTTCGCGCTCGGTGTGTGGTGCCTGCTGTTCGTGCTGTGCTGGCCGCTGGCGATCCTTGCCCTGATCGCCTGGCCGTTCGTGTGGCTGCTGAGCCTGCCGTTCCGCCTGGTCGGCATCACCTTCTCGGCGCTGTTTGCGTTCCTGCGCGCGCTGTTCATGCTGCCCGCGCGCCTGCTCGGCGGCGGCCCGGTGGCGGCATGAGGGCTGTGTTGCTGGTCGCGCTGGCATTGCTCGCGGGGCCGGCACTGGCCACACCGGTCCCGCCGTCCGCATGGCTGGAACGCCAGCAGGCCGCCGCTGCCGATGAGGCGGATGCGGCAGCGGCCAAGGCGGTCAAACCCAAGGAGCGCTGCCGGGTGGTGAAGGAGTGGAAGGCCGGTGAAACCGTGGCCCAGCACCGCATCTGTGACGATCCGCCGAAGAAGCCGGCTGGAAAGGTGTAGAACCGAGCCCACGCTCGGCTTCACCCTCCGCGGCTGCCGACCGGAGAGCCGAGCATGGGCTTGGCTCTGCAGGAAAACGGGCAACAAAAAACCCCGCCAAGGCGGGGTTTTTCGTCTGCAGGTGAGTGCCGACCAACGGTCGGCACCGACCATGATGCCGATCAGTTCGCCTTGTGGATGGCGCGCTTGCTGACCGCCATCGCCGCGTCGTGGATCACTTCCGACAGCGACGGGTGGGCGTGGCAGATGCGGGCCAGGTCATCGGCCGAGCCACTGAACTCCATGGTCAGCACGCCTTCGTGCACCAGCTCGGAGACGTTGGCGCCGACCAGGTGCATGCCGAGGATGCGATCGGTTTCGGCATGGGCCAGGATCTTCACGAAGCCCGCCGGCTCGATCATCGCCACGGCACGGCCGTTGGCGGCGAACGGGAAGCTGCCGGCCTTGTAAGGGATGCCTTCGGCCTTCAGCTGGGCTTCGGTCTTGCCGACCCACGCCAGTTCCGGCTCGGTGTAGATGACCCACGGGATGGTGTCGAAGTTGACGTGGCCCGGCAGGCCGGCGATCAGCTCAGCCACCGCGATGCCTTCCTCGAAGCCCTTGTGCGCCAGCATCGGGCCGCGCACGCAGTCGCCGACCGCCCACACGCCGTTGACGCCGGTGTGGCAGTGCGCGTCGACTTCGATCTGGCCGCGCTCGTTGATCTTGACGCCGGTGCCTTCGGCCAGCAGGCCCTTGGTGGCGGCGCGACGGCCAACGGCCACCAGCAGCTTGTCCACGGTCAGGGTCTTTTCGCCTTCAGCGTCGGTGTAGGTGACGATGACTTCCTTCTTCTTGCCCTTGCCGGTGATCTCGGTCTTGGAAACCTTGGCATTGAGCTTGATGTCCAGGCCCTGCTTCTTGAATTCCTTGGCAGCGGTCTTGGCCACTTCGGCGTCGGCAGCCGCCAGGAACTCCGGCATGGCTTCGAGGATGGTGACTTCCGCGCCCAGGCGCTTCCACACGCTGCCCAGTTCCAGGCCGATGACGCCGGCGCCGATCACCGCCAGGCGGTTCGGCACTTCGGTGAAGTCCAGGCCGCCGACGTTGTCGACGATGGTCTCGCCGTCGAACTTGGCGAACGGCAGCTCGATCGAATCCGAGCCGGCCGCGATGATGACGTTGGTGCCCTTCAGCTCGACGATGGAACCGTCATGCTGGGTGACCTTGACCACGTTGCCCGGCTGCAGTTCGCCAAAACCATAATAGGCAGCGACCTTGTTGGCCTTGAACAGCATGCCGATGCCGCCGGTGAACTGCTTGACGATCTTGTCCTTGCGGCCAACCATCGCCTCGACGTCGATCTTGGCATCCTTGAAGCTGATGCCGTGGTCGCCAAAGATGTGGCCCATGTTCCAGAACTGGCGCGAGGAATCCAGCAGCGCCTTGGACGGGATGCAGCCCACGCGCAGGCAGGTGCCGCCGAGGGCCGGCTTGCCGTCCTTGCCCAGCGCCGCGTCGATGCAGGCGGTCTTCAGGCCCAGCTGGGCCGCGCGGATGGCAGCGTGGTAACCGGCCGGGCCGGCACCGATGACGACGACGTCGAATTGTTCAGCCATTGAATTATTCCTTGATGCATTACCAGAACCCCTCCGCGCAGGCGCGGAGGGGCGGGAGGTGTCTTACAGGCCGAACAGCATGCGGCCCGGGTTTTCCAGCTGGTTCTTGATGTCCACCAGGAACTGCACCGAATCCTTGCCGTCGATGATGCGGTGGTCGTACGACAGCGCCAGGTACATCATCGGCGCGATCACGACCTGGCCGTTCTGGGCGATCGGACGCTCCTTGATGGCGTGCATGCCCAGGATGGCGCTCTGCGGCGGGTTGATGATCGGGGTCGACAGCAGCGAACCGAAGGTGCCGCCGTTGGTCACGGTGAAGGTGCCGCCCTGCAGTTCATCCAGGCCCAGCTTGCCGTCACGCGCCTTCTTGGCGTAGTCGGCGATGGTCTTCTCGATGTCGGCGAACGACATGCGCTCGACATTGCGCAGGACCGGGGTGACCAGGCCCTTTTCGGTCGAGACGGCGATCGAGATGTCCGAGTAGCCGTGGTAGATGATGTCGTCGCCGTCGATCGAGGCGTTGACCAGCGGGAAGCGCTGCAGCGCGTTGGCGGCGGCCTTCACGAAGAAGCTCATGAAGCCCAGCTTGATGCCGTGGGCCTTGACGAACTCGTCCTGCAGTTCCTTGCGCGCCGCCGACACCTTGGACAGGTCGACTTCGTTGAAGGTGGTCAGCATGGCGGTGGAGTTCTTCGACTCCATCAGGCGCTCGGCAATGCGCTTGCGGATGCGGGTCATCGGCACGCGCTCTTCCGGACGTGCACCACCGGCCTTGCCGGCGCCGCCGTTGCGGGCGAAGTTGACGATGTCTTCCTTGGTCACCGCGCCGCGACGGCCGGTGCCGTCGACGTCGGCCGGGTTCACGCCTTCGGTGATGGCGGTGAAGCGGGCGCCCGGCGGCAGCGCATCGGCGGCCGACTTGGCGGCCGGGGCCGGGGCGGCGGCCGGAGCAGCAGCGGCCGGGGCAGCGGCTGCAGCCGGAGCGGCTTCGGCAGCCGGAGCCGGGGCAGCAGCCACGGCGCCTTCCTCGATGATCGCCACGACCTGGCTGGAGGTCACGGTCGAGCCTTCGGCGAACTTGATTTCCTTCAGCACGCCGTCGACCGGCGACGGCACTTCCAGGACGACCTTGTCGGTTTCCAGGTCAAGCAGGTTTTCGTCGCGCTTGACGGCGTCGCCCACCTTCTTGTGCCAGGTGGCGATGGTGCCGTCGGCGACGGATTCGGGCAGTACCGGGGCTTTGACTTCGGTGGCCATTGCGGGAGCTTCCTGGTTTGTCTTCTAAATAGGGGGAGGATTATTCAGCGAACGTGTCGTTGAACGGGTTGACCAGCGCGTCGGCGATCAGCTGCTGCTGTTCGCGGACGTGGTCAGCCATGTGACCGGCAGCCGGCGACGCCGAACGTGCGCGACCGGCGTAGTGCAGGTTCTGGCCGTCGGCCAGGCAGAACTGCAGGTGGTGGCGGATCTGGTACCACGCACCCTGGTTCTGCGGTTCTTCCTGCGTCCACACCACGTCGGTGGCCTTGCCGTACTTCTTCAGCTCGGCAGCCAGCAGCGCACGCGGGAACGGATACAGCTGCTCCACGCGGATGATCGCCACGTCGTCCTGGCCACGCTTGGTCTGGTCTTCCAGCAGGTCGTAGTAGACCTTGCCCGAGCACAGCACCACGCGCTTGACCTTCTTGGCGTCCGCACTGGCGTCGCCGATCAGGTGCTGGAACTCGCCGTTGGCCAGTTCGTCCAGGGTCGACACGGCCAGCTTGTGGCGCAGCAGCGACTTCGGCGACATCACCACCAGCGGCTTGCGGGTGGTCAGGTGCAGCTGGCGGCGCAGCATGTGGAAGGCCTGTGCCGGGGTGGACGGAACCACCACCAGCATGTTCTCCAGTGCACACAGCTGCAGGAAGCGCTCCAGGCGCGCCGAGCTGTGCTCCGGACCTTGCCCTTCATAGCCATGCGGCAGCAGCAGGGTCAGGCCGGAAATGCGGCCCCACTTGGCTTCACCGGCGGCGATGAACTGGTCGATCACCACCTGGGCGCCGTTGGCGAAGTCGCCGAACTGGCCCTCCCAGATGCACAGCGTGTTCGGATCGGTGGTGGAGAAGCCGTACTCGTAGGCCATCACCGCTTCTTCGCTCAGCAGCGAATCGATGACGGTGGCCTTCTCCGGCGAATCCACCAGCTGCCGCAGCGGCATGTAGTAGTTGTCGGTCTTCTGGTCGTGCAGGATCGCGTGGCGGTGGGTGAACGTACCGCGACCGACGTCCTGGCCGACCAGGCGCAGTGCGTGGCCTTCGTCGAGCAGGGTGGCGTAGGCCAGGTTCTCGGCAAAGCCCCAGTCGCCCGGGATCTCGCCGGCGGCCATCTTGCGGCGGTCGTCATAGACCTTGGCCACGCGCGAGTGCAGCTGCACGTCTTCGGGAATGGTGTTGATCAGCTTGGCCAGTTCGACCAGCTTGTTCTTCTCGACCTTGGTCGAGACCGGGTCGGACAGCTTGCCTTCCAGCAGCTTCGGCCAATCGACGAACAGCGGGCTGGTCGGCGGGGTCTTCTCGACCTTGGCCAGCTCGGTGGTCACCTCACCGGCATCGAGCTTCTCGCGGTAGGCATCGACCATCGCCTTGCCGGCACCGGCAGCGATCACGCCTGCCTTTTCCAGCTGCTCGGCGTACATCTCGCGGGTGGTCGGGTGCTTGCGGATCACCTGGTACATCAGCGGCTGGGTGATCGCCGGCTCGTCGGCCTCGTTGTGGCCCCAACGGCGGTAGCACATCAGGTCGATGACCACGTCCTTGGCGAACTTCTGGCGGAACTCGAAGGCCAGCTGCGCGGCGAACACCACCGCTTCCGGATCATCGCCGTTCACGTGCAGCACCGGGGCGGCGATCATCTTCGCCACGTCGGTGGCGTAGCGCGTGGAGCGCGTGTCCAGCGGGTTGGAGGTGGTGAAGCCGACCTGGTTGTTGACCACGATGTGCACGGTGCCGCCGACGGCGAAGCCGCGGGCCTGCGACATCTGGAACAGCTCCATGACCACGCCCTGGCCCGAGAAGGCCGCATCGCCGTGGATCAGGATCGGCATGACCTGCTTGCGTGCGGTGTCCTTGCGGCGCTCCTGGCGCGAACGCACGGAACCGGCCACGACCGGGTCGGCGATTTCCAGGTGCGACGGGTTGAACGCCAGCGCCAGGTGCACCGGGCCGCCGTCGGTAGCCACGTCGGCCGAGAAGCCCATGTGGTACTTCACGTCGCCGGCAGAAGCGTGCTCGTCGTGCTCGAACTTGCCTTCGAACTCGTCGAACAGCTTGCGCGGGTTCTTGCCGAGGGTGTTGACCAGCACGTTCAGGCGGCCGCGGTGGGCCATGCCGATCACCACGTCCTTGACGCCATCCTTGCCGGCGTTGCGGATGATGGTGTCCATCATCGGGATCAGCGAGTCGCCGCCTTCCAGCGAGAAGCGCTTCTGGCCGACGTACTTGGTGTGCAGGTAGCGCTCCAGGCCTTCGGCCGCGGTCAGGCGCTCCAGGGTGCGGCGCTGGGTGTCAGCGTCCAGCTGGTAGTTGCCGCCGGCTGCTTCCAGCTTCTTGTAGATCCACTGGCGCTGCTCGACCTCGGAGATGTGCATGAACTCCGCACCGATCGAGCCGGTGTAGGTCGCCTTCAGGCGTGCCAGCAGGTCGCGCAGCTTCATGCGCGGCTGGCCACCGACGCCGCCGGTGCTGAACTCGCTGTTGAGGTCGGCATCGGACAGGCTGTGGAACGGCAGGCCCAAGTCCGGGGTGTTGACCGGCGCGGCCAGGCCCAGCGGATCGAGACGGGCGTCCAGGTGGCCGCGCGAGCGGTAGGCGGTGATCAGACGACCGACATTGCGTTCACGCTCGTCGCCCGCACCGTTGCCGGTGCCGGCCTTCAGCGCTTCCTTGGCCGCGTCCGCAATGTGGGAGATGACGGCCGAGTGCGGAATGTCGCCTGCTTCGCGGCCCTTGAAGCCGTCGAAGTAGGTCTTCCATTTGGGATCGACACTGTCCGGGGAGACCAGGTACTGCTCGTACAGGTCCTCGACATAGGAGGCGTTGCCGCCGGCGAGCTGCGAAGATTGCGCAAACTGCTTCAGTTGATTGTCCACGATGGAGGGTGTTGATTCGCTTTGTGGGGTATGGCTTCAGAAGGACCCGGCAGGAAGATGAATAGCCCTGCGCGGGCGCGTTCAAACAGCCAAATTGTACCCCCATCCGGACAGGAAGGGGCACCAAAACGGGCATCCCGGGTCCCCCGGTGCCGCTTCCAGACAGGTTGAGTGGGCGGTACCCGCTCAGATGCCGAGCGCACGCAGTTCGCTGCAATCGCGCGAACGGTCCCAGACCCGCTGCAATTGCTGCTCGAACGGCTGCGAACGTGCAGGCAGTGCGACGCCTGCCTCGCCGTCGAGGCGATGACCGATCAGACGAAAGTAGAAGTCGCCGGCGTCGTTGAGCAGGCAGGCCGAGGCCAGCGCACGGTCGACCGGATCGGTGGCCTCGCGGAACTGGATCACACTGGGCAGGCGTTGAGCCAAGGCCAGCAGCGGCGCCCCGGCAGACGCGATGGCGGCGGCGTCGTGCACGATCACCCGCAGCTGCTTGTCGTGGCGGGCGGTGACGAAGCGGCGCAGGGCGGCCTGTACCGGCGGCGCGTCGAGCAGTCCCGGGTCCAGCTGACGGCTGTGCAGCCACACTTGGCGGCGGGCGCGGTGGACGATGGCCGTGGTGATGGCCACCGCCTGCTCGCGGCTGTCGATGGCACTGGCCGCGCCCAACCGGCGGCGCATCTGCTGGTGGCCGATGCCGGCCTCCTCGAATACCTCGCCTTCCGGCAGGAAGCCCTGGCGGGCATAGAAATCGCGGGCGGGCAGCTGGGCGTGCAGGTGCAGCTCGGCCAGGCCGAGCCTGCGCCCGGCATCGACCAGTGCCTCCAGCAGGGCCTCACCGACCCCGTGGCTGCGATGGCTGGCCAACACCGCCATGCGGCCGATGCGGCCGTCCGGGGCCAGCCGACCGGTGCCGACCGGCTGGTTGTCACTGTCCAGCGCCAGCACATGGGCGCTGAGCGGGTCCAGCGCATCGCGTTCCAGTTCGGCGGCGGTGCCCTGTTCCTGCACGAACACGCGTTGGCGCACGTCGTGGATGGCAACGTGGGCGTCGGCGTGGCTGACCTGCTGGACCCGGACCATGGCAGGGCTCAGGCGCGACCGTCGTCGCTGTCGTCTTCGTCGTGATCCTCGAAGTTGACGATGACCTCGATGCCGTCGTCGTGCACGGTCACGGTGTGGACATCGTCGGACACCGCCTCGGCGTCGATCGCGTCGACACGGTCACGGCCTTCGACCACTTCGCCGAGCACCACGGCGTCTTCGCCGTCATCCTCATCTTCAGCGTCATACACCTCGTTCGGATCGATCAGCTGGAACACGCCACCGACCAACAGCTGCTGGACCACCGCGCGGCCCTTGTCGGACAGGCCGCGATAGGCGGCGGCATCGAGCTGCTCGGCGCCGGCCAGGCGCTGCGCGTCCTTCACCGGCAGCGCGAAGTCCTGGCCACTGACGTACAGGCTGGCGCCGCGCTTGGCCCGGCGCCAGGCCAGGCGTGCCCACGGATGACGCTGCAGCAGCAGGCCCGAGGCCAGGGCCTGGACCACTTCCTCCGCTGCCGGTGCGGCCTGGTGAGCCATCACTTCGCCGGCCGCGCGGTAGGTGGTGATGAAACGGCCGAACCAGTCACCCAGCTTGTCCGGATCGTTCATGCGGATGGCGTTGAGCGCGGTGATCACCCGCGCCATCGCCACCGTGTCGATCTCGTTCGGGTCGGCCGGCACCTTCAGGTCGGCATCCTGGTAGCGGATGTTCTCGTCGGCGTCGGCGATCAGGGTGTCCAGGTAGTCGCTGATCAGCTCGGCCGAGGACGGCGCACGCATGCCGAAGGAGAAGGTCAGGCAGGGGTCTTCAGCGACGCCGTGGTGCGGCACGTTCGGCGGCAGGTACAGCATGTCGCCCGGCGCCAGCACCCAGTCGTGGGTCGGCTTGAACACCTTCAGCAGCTTCAGTTCCACGTCCGGGCGGAAGCCCAGCGGCGGCTGCCTGCCCTTGATCGATTCGCTGGCATCGATCTGCCAGCGGCGGTGGCCGTGGGCCTGCAGCAGGAATACGTCGTACTGGTCGACGTGGGCGCCGACCGAGCCGCCGGTGGCGGCGAAGCTGATCATCACGTCATCCATGCGCCAGCGCGGCAGGAAGCTGAAGTGCTCGATCAGGGCGCGCACGTCCGGGTCCCACTTGTCCACGTCCTGTACCAGCAGGGTCCAGTCATGGTCGGGCAGGGCGGGGAACACGTCTTCCTGGAACGGGCCGGTACGCACGCGCCAGCCGTCCTGGGTCTTGTCGTGCTCGATCAGGCGCGCCAGCACGCCTTCTTCGCAGGCCAGCCCGGCCAGGTCTTCCGGCTGCACCGGGGTCTGGAAGTCGGGGAAGGCGTTGCGGATCAGCAGCGGGCGCTTCTGCCAGAAGTCGCGCAGGAAGGTGGCCGGCGCCATGCCCAGCGGCTGGCCGGGGCGGGCGGTGACTTCGATGAGGGGGGCGGAGGACTTGCGGGCGGCCATGGGGGAATCCTTGCAGCGGAAAGCGGGAGGGGCGGCGCAGCGGGCCGCCTGAGATCTCCATTGTCCGCCGTTCGTGGGGATTGCGCACGTGCGCGGGATTGTCGCGGGGTGTCCGGCCAACGGCGGAGCCCCTCGTGGCGGGGTGGGTTCACAAGCAAAAGCCGCGCTTGGCCGGGCGGGTGGGCTGCGCGGGGGACGCTGCAAGTACGTCCCTGTAAGCTTGGCCGCCGCATCCATGCGGCGGACACCCCCGCGCAGCCCACCCGCCCGGCCCCTGGCAGTTTCCTGCGCGGCCCGCCACGGAATGGAAGAAGAAAAGCAAAAGCAACAGCGGGTCGCGCGCTGCGCTTGCTCGTGCCAAAACAAAAGAGGGACGCGGCGAAGCCGCGTCCCTCTTTCAAATTCCGTCCCGACAACCCAATGCTCTTCGATCCGTCACCGGGAATCTGTCAGAGGTGGGGCGGGTTGGGTTCGCGGGGGTGTCCGCGGCATGGATGCCGCGGCCAAGCCCCCAGGGATGGGTTCACGGCGTCCCCCGCGAACCCAACCCGCCCCGCCAAGCGAGGCAATAACCCAGAGCCGCTCTTGACGTTGATGTTGCCGTTGCCTGCCGCAGGCAGCGCCCGCGGCCGCCGCCGCAAAGGAAACCCCTTAGATCTTCTTCGCCAGGGCCTCGGCCAGACCCGTGTAGCTGCCGGGGGTCATCTCCAGCAGGCGCTGCTTCGCATCCGCCGGCAGCTCCAGCCCCTGCACGAACGCACGCATCGACTCGGCGGTGATGCCCTGGCCACGGGTCAGCGCCTTCAGCTGCTCATACGGGTTCGGCAGGCCGTGGCGGCGCATCACCGTCTGCACGGCCTCGGCCAGCACTTCCCAGGCCGCGTCCAGATCGGCGTCCAGGCGCTGTGGGTTCACCTCCAGCTTGCCCAGGCCCTTGGCCAGCGAATCCAGCGCCACCTGGCTGTGGCCGAACGCGGTGCCCAGTGCGCGCAGCACGGTGGAATCGGTCAGGTCACGCTGCCAGCGGCTGATCGGCAGCTTCGCGCTGAAGTGCTCGAACAGCGCGTTGGCGATACCGAAGTTGCCTTCCGCATTCTCGAAATCGATCGGATTGACCTTGTGCGGCATCGTCGACGAGCCGACTTCGCCTTCCTTCAGGCGCTGCTTGAAGTAGCCCAGCGAGATGTAGCCCCAGATGTCGCGGGCCAGGTCGATCAGGATGATGTTGGCGCGGCGCGCGGCATCGCCGATCTCGGCAACATTGTCGTGCGGCTCGATCTGCGTGGTGTACGGGTTGAACACCAGGCCCAGGCCGGTCACGAAGCGCTCGGCGAAGGCCGGCCAGTCCACGTCCGGGTAGCTGGCCACGTGGGCGTTGTAGTTGCCGACCGCGCCGTTGATCTTGCCGGTCAGCTCGACCGCGGCGATCTGCCGGCGCTGGCGCTCCAGGCGGGCGACCACGTTGGCCAGCTCCTTGCCCAGCGTGGTCGGCGAGGCGGTCTGGCCATGGGTGCGCGACAGCATCGGCTGGCCGGCCTGGGCGTGGGCGAGGTTGCGCAGCGTGGTGGCGATGCCGTCCAGGGTCGGCAGCAGCACCTCGCGGCGGGCCTGTTCCAGCATCAGGCCGTAGCTGAGGTTGTTGATGTCTTCGCTGGTGCAGGCGAAATGCACGAATTCCAGCGCCGGAGCCAGCTCGGCGTCGTCCTTCAGCTGTTCCTTGATGAAGTACTCCACCGCCTTGACGTCATGGTTGGTGGTGCGCTCGATCTCCTTCACGCGCGCGGCCTGGGCCGGGCTGAAGCGGGCGGCCAACCCGCGCAGGCGGGCGACGGCGGCGTCGGAGAACGGCGCCAGTTCGACGATGCCCGGTTCGGCGGCCAGCGCCAGCAGCCATTCCACCTCGACCACGATGCGGGCCTTGATCAGGCCGTATTCGGAGAAGATCGGGCGCAGGGCGTCGACCTTGCCGGCGTAGCGGCCATCGAGCGGGGACAGGGCGAGCAGGGCGGAATCGGACATGTCGGCAGGGCTGGGACGAGCGGCGGGGGCCATATTCTACGACGTGCCGGTCAGCTAGTGCCGGCCGCGGGCCGGCAACCACGCCCGGCCCTCGATTCCATGGATTGCCGGCCAGCGGCCGGCACTACCCTTGCGCGCGCAGAACGGCCGTGCAGGTGGAACGATCTGGCCCGCCCTCGTCATCCCATGCTGCGGGCAAGGGAGTATTGTGGCCGCAGCCGCCAGCCCGGGAAGCGACACCCTGCCAGCCGCCGCTTCCCTTTCCCCAACTGAAGTAGTGCGGAGTTGATGCAATGAGCAAAGCTGCAAGCAAGGGTTTCAGAATCGAACACGACAGCATGGGCGAGCTGCAGGTGCCTGCCGATGCCCTGTGGGGCGCGCAGACCCAGCGCGCCGTGCAGAATTTCCCGGTGTCGGGCCAGCGCATGCCGCGCGGTTTCATCCGCGCCCTGGGCCTGGTCAAGGGCGCAGCCGCCGGCGTCAACGCCGAGCTGGGCCACCTGCCGAAGAATGTGGCCAAGGCCATCCAGACCGCTGCTGCCGAAGTGGCCGCCGGCAACTGGGACGCGCAGTTCCCGATCGACGTCTACCAGACGGGTTCGGGCACGTCGTCGAACATGAATGCCAATGAGGTCATCGCCACCCTGGCCAACCGTGCCGGCAAGGCGGGCAAGACCACCGTGCATCCCAATGACCACGTCAACCAGGGGCAGAGCTCCAATGACGTGATTCCGACTGCGCTGCGGGTGTCGGCGGTGCTGGCGACGCACGAGCAGCTGCTGCCGGCGCTGGTGCACCTGCGCAAGACCCTGGACAAGAAGGGCCGCAGCCTGCGCAAGGTGGTCAAGACCGGCCGTACCCACCTGATGGACGCGATGCCGCTCACCTTCGAGCAGGAATTCGGTGCGTGGTCGGCGCAGCTGGCCTCGGCGCAGGAGCGCATCGAAGACAGCCTCAAGCGCGTGCGCCGCCTGCCGCTGGGCGGCACCGCCATCGGGACCGGCATCAATGCCGACCCACGCTTCGGTGCACAGGTGGCCAACGCGCTGAAGCAGCAGACCGGTTTCAAGTTCGACAGCGCCGAGAACAAGTTCGAAGGTCTGGCCGCGCAGGATGATGCAGTGGAACTGTCGGGCCAGCTCAATGCGCTGGCCGTGGCGCTGATCAAGATCGCCAATGACCTGCGCTGGATGAACGCCGGTCCGCTGGCCGGGCTGGGCGAGATCGAACTGCCGGCACTGCAGCCGGGCAGCTCGATCATGCCAGGCAAGGTCAACCCGGTCATTCCGGAAGCCACGGTGATGGCCTGCGCGCAGGTGATCGGCCACCACACCGCGATCACCGTGGCCGGGCAGACCGGCAACTTCCAGCTCAACGTCACCCTGCCGTTGATCGCGGTGAACCTGCTCGATGGCATCGGCCTGCTGGCCAATGTGTCCAGGCTGCTGGCCGACAGCGCGATCGCCGGGCTGAAGGTGCGCGAGGACCGCGTGGCCGAGGCGCTGGCGCGCAACCCGATCCTGGTCACCGCGCTGAACCCGATCATCGGCTACGAGAAGGCAGCGGCGATTGCCAAGCGTGCCTACAAGGAACAGCGCCCGGTGCTGGACGTGGCGCTGGAAGACAGCGGGCTTGACGAGGCCGAGCTGCGTCGCCTGCTGGACCCGACTGCGCTGACTGCTGGTGGCATCCAGGCTGGCGGTGGTGGCGCCGGGGGGTGATCTGCCGGTTGCAGAGTCGAGCCACGCTCGACGGTTGTTCCGGAGTCGGGCATGGTTCGACTCTACGGAAACGAAGAACGCCGCCCTCGGGCGGCGTTTTTCGTCAGCGACGGTCGGCGACGATGTTGCCGAAGGTGTCGGTGTAATCCTTGAACTCGGGGATGCGCTGGATCAGGTCGGCCGGGATCACCTCCATGCCCTCCGGCGGCTGGATCTTCACCGGCTGCATGTTCGGATCGGCCGGTGCGGCCACCAGCGTGTTCTGGCGCAGCACCTGCAGCTTGCCGAACATCGTCTGCAGCATCTGCTTCTGCCCGTCGTCCAGTGGAATCTGAATCTCGTCCACCTTCATCGTGCCGTCGCCGAGGATGATGATGTTCGGTGCCGGCGGGCGGCGCACGGTCACCATGCCTTCGCTGACGGAAATCTTGGGCTTGCCGCGCTCGGCGCGGTGATTGCGGTAATCCTTGTCGCAGCCGACCAGGCCCAGGCAGAGCAGGGCGGCCAGCAGCAGGAACAACTTCTTCATGGCGTTCGGTTCGGGGGCATCCGGGGGGCCCATTGTAAGCCCGCCGACAGTGCCCGACCGGCAACGGAAGGCCGCAGCCGGTCGGGTGCGTCGATTTGTCTCAGTTGGAGAACGTGACCGAGTTGTCCTTGCCGCAGTCGTCCACGTCGCTCTGGTCCATCGTCGCGTAGGGCTTGAATGCCGGCAGCTCGCGCGCCAGTGCCTGCTGGCTGGCCAGCATCGCCGGCAGGCGATCGCAGATGCGCTTGGCCTGGGCCTCGATCTTGGCGGCTTCGGCGTTGATGCGCTTCTCCACCCCTTCGCTGTCGCCGCTGAAGATGCCCTTCAGCGCTTCACCGGCGGCGTTGGCGCCGAGTTTGGCGCCGGCCAGCCCGACATCCATGCCCGCCATCGCAACGGCGACCACGTGACCGCGGTACTCCTGCAGGTGGCGGCGCTGGACGTCGTTGGCGGCGACCTCCTTGCCGGCGATCAGCAGGCGGCCATCCGGCGTGATCTCCGCACGCGGCTGCTTGTCGGCCGAGATCTTGATGTTGCCCTGGGCGATGTCCTTGCGGGCATCGTCCATGGCTTCCTTGACGGTCTGGCCAACGCCGCTGGTGGCTTCGGCGACGCTCTTGCCGACGCTCTTGTCGGGGGCGGAGGACGTGCCACCACAGGCGATCAGCGGCAGGCACAGCAGGGTAGCGGGCAGCAGGCGCAACAGGTTCATGATGTTCCCCTGGACGTGTGTGGAAGAGGATTACTTGCTGCGCGGCAGGGTGACCCGGCCGCTGACGTTGCGGTGTTCGATATCGCCGCTGCCGCTGTGATCGACGGTCAGGCTGCCGCGTACGCCGTCCACCTGGATGTCGCCCGAGCCGTGGCTGCGCACATGCACGTTGCCGCCGATATCGGCCAGATCGATGCCACCGGAGCCGACCACGCCGACTTCGACGCTGCCCTGCACGCGCTTGAACTCGATGTCGCCGGAGCCGACCGTATCCAGGCGTGCGTTGCCACGCACATCGGTGATCTTCAGGTCACCCGAACCGACAGTGCCGGTGATGGCATCGCCGCCGATGTTGCGGACATTGACGTCGCCCGAACCCAGCGACAGCAGATTCAGCGAACTGCCGCCATCGATGGTGAGGTCGCCGGAACCCACTGCAGCGTGGATGCTGCCACGGGTACCGCGGGCCACCGCGTCACCGGAGCCGACGTCCACGCTGAGCGACTGTGCGTTCTCCACGCTGGCGTCACCCGAGCCGACCTTGAACTGCAGCGGCAGGTTGTCCGGCACGCTGCCACGGATATCCAGCCAGGCGTAGCTGTTGCCCAGGCTGATGCCGCTTTGGCGGCCGTCGCGGCGCAGGCTCACCACCAGCTTGTCGCCCACCTTGCGCTGGTCCAGTACCAGCTGGTCCAGCCATTCCTGGCTGGACGCGCAGGCGCGGCCGTCCAGCTGGCCGCCGCCAGCGCTGGCGACCACCTTCAGGTCATGCTGGTTGACCTCGAACACCACCGTCCTGGCACCGGCCACGTCCAGCTTCAGCGCGCGGGCGGCAGTGAACTTGCAGTTCGGAGCATCGGCGGCCAGCGCCGACAACGGCAACAGCAACAACGCAGAACAGGCGAGCAGGGAACGCATGGGTGGTGCCTCCGGGTGGATGGAATCAGATCTCGCCGGCGCGCTTGCGCAGGCGGATGGCGAGGAAGATGAACAGTGCCCCGACGGCCGCACCGATCCACAGCTCCGGCATCGCCAGCGACTTCAGCTGCGAGGCGGGGGACATCAGGCTGACCACCGAATCCAGGTCGCGGCGCGAACCTTCACCTGCGCCGAGGCGGTACAGCAGGTCCATGCCGGGCACGCCGCCCAGCAGCAGGCGGCCGACGATGTTCTGCCAGAACCAGCCGGTGGTCAGGCCGAACAGCGGCATGATCTTGGTGGTGCTGACGATGACGCCGGCAAACAGTGGCAGCATCACCGCCCACAGGAACGGCTTGCTCTTGGCCCAGGCCGAGCACAGCAGCAGCCACCCTGCAGTGGGCAGGGCCCAAAGCGCGTAGACCGGAATCCAGCTCAGGTGGCCAGCGGCCAGGGTCAACGGGCTGGCGGGCCCCCAGATCAGCGCCATCGGGCTGCCACCGTGCATCAGCGCGACGATGCTGATGATCAGCATGAAGCCGAACATGGTGATGATGCCGGCAATCACCGCGATCAGCGGTGCCACGACCAGTGCGCTGATGACCTTGGACAGCACGGTCTGGGTATCCGACAGCGGCAACGACTTCCAGAACAGGATGCTGCGGTCGCGGCGGTCGTCGTACAGGGCGCCGAGGCAATAGAAGAACACCACGAAGGCCAGCACCAGGAACGGCCATGCCGAGCTGAGCACCAGGGTCAGGTCAAGGCCGTTACCGAGGTCGGCAAGGTCCTTGCCGTCGATGTTGCGGGTGAGCAGCGCCAGGTCCAGGCCATTGACGTTCACGCTCTCGCCATCGACATGCAGCGCACCGTTGCGCGCCGCGCGGTTCAGCGCGAACAGGCCGAAGGCGATGCCAACGGTGCTCATCACCAGCGATATCAGGCCGGCGATCAGCGGGGCATACAGGAAACCGCCGCGGTTTTCCCAGTACTCGCGCTTGAGCAGCCAGCGCAGCGTGCCGAGGGGGCTGACGGGATGGTTGACGGCATTCATGCGTAGGTCCCCTTCATGACGGCGACGAACAGGTCGGCCAGGCCCGGGCTGCGGGTCTCGCCAAGGGTGGAAAGCTGGGCGCGCGGTACGCCGTCGAACAGCATCACGGTCTTGCCGAACGCCAGGCTGCGTTCGTCGATCGGCTTCAGGGCGCGCGCGGTCTCCAGCTGGTCGGCGTTGACCAGCAGTTCCGTGTAACGCTGGCCGACCTCGTCCATTTCCGCATCGAGCACGATTCGGCCATCACGGATGAACATGACGTCGCTGAGGATGTGCTCGATCTCTTCCACCTGGTGGGTGGTGACGATGATGGTTTTCTGCTCGTCGAAGTAGTCTTCCAGCAGGCGCTGGTAGAACTCCTTGCGGTACAGGATGTCCAGGCCCAGGGTGGGCTCGTCCAGTACCAGGATGCGGGCATCGATGGCCATCACCAGCGCCAGGTGCAGCTGCACGATCATGCCCTTGGACAGCTCGCGCACGCGCTGCTTCGGCTGCAGCTTGGTGTTGGCCAGGAAGCGCTCGCAGCGGGCGCGGTCGAAGCGCGGATGCACGCCGGCGACGAAATCGATGGCTTCGCGCACCTTCAGCCAGCGCGGCAGCACGGCGACGTCGGCGATGAAGCAGATGTCGTTCATCAGTTCGTCGCGGTGCAGCCGCGGGTCGCGCCCGAGCACGCTCAACTCACCTTCCACCGAGGTGAGGCCAAGAATGGCCTTCAGCGCGGTGGTCTTGCCGGCGCCATTGGGACCGATCAGGCCGACGATGCGCCCGCTCGGAATGCTGAAGCTGGCACTGTCGAGGGCAACGGTGGACTTGTAGGCCTTGCGCAGGCCGCGGGCGGTGATGACCGGTTCGCTTGCGGTGCTATTCATCAGACTTTCCCCTGGGGCAGCAATTCGTCGAGGCTCAGGCCCAGGCGCTGGATGCGCTCCAGCACGGCCGGCCATTCTTCATTGAGGAAGCGCTCGCGCTCGCTGCTGCGCAGCTGCGTGGCGGCCTGCTCGGTCATGAACATGCCCAGCCCGCGGCGCTTTTCGACCAGGCCTTCGTCGGCCAGTTCCTGGTAAGCGCGCGAAACGGTGATGGGGTTCAGTTGGTAATCGGCGGCCACCTGGCGCACCGAAGGCAGGGCATCGCCCGGCTTGAGGATTCCGTCGAGCATCATGGCGATCACGCGCTCCTTCAACTGACGGTAGATGGGAGCGCCGTCGCTCCACTGGATGTCGCTCATATTCAGCTCCGTGGGGTCAGCGGCTGGGCGAACGAGAAATACGGCATGGACAGGGAGCTGTGCAGCCGACGCGGGGGAGGGGGGGGGGAATCGGCGTTCCCGGCCGGTGTAGCGATTGCATCCTGCGCACTGTCGGGCGAGGCGGGGGCGGTGGGCGTGGCCAGCCAGGCCAGCACGATCAGGGTCGAAACAGCAGCGGCCGCGGGTGCGGTGAGGTTGCGACGGATCCGGGCGTTCATGGCTTCCCCCTGTCTCAGGTGACTGGTGTTGTATGCAACTATAACACCGGCACGCCTACGTGCAACCCCTTGCCGTCCCCAACTGATGGCAGGGGTGGTCAAATCGCTGAAATATCCGTTTATCTGATTGATTCGGAAGGGAAATCAGGTTCTGGCGCGGGCCGACCCAGGCCCGCCTTCCATTCAGTGTTGTCCATGCTATGTCATTACTGCGCCGTTGCTGGCGGGTCGTGCAGGAAAGCGCCACGCCGCGCAAAGCCACAGGCGCCCCTTGCAACAAGGGGGAAGGGGGCCCGGTGCTATAGTTCGGCCGACTCCGGCCGCTACCGGCCGGCCCTGTGAATGGCCACCGCGGACTGCTCTCGATGCCCTTGCCGACCGTTATGCCGCGCCGCCTGCGCGGCCTGTCCCTGCTGACCCTGCTGGTAGCCGGCCTGGCCGGTTCCACCCAGGTGCTGGCGGCCGATCTTCTCGACCTCGACTACCGCCCGCTGGCCAGCAAGCAGCAGGTCAACCTGCAGCAGCGCTACCACGGGCAGGTGCTGCTGGTGGTCAATACCGCAAGCAAGTGCGGCTATACCCCTCAGTACGAAGGCCTGGAGGCGCTGCAGAAGCGCTATGCCGGCCGCGGCTTTGCCGTGCTCGGCTTCCCGTCCAACGATTTCAAGGGCCAGGAGCCCGGTGACGAGAAGCAGATCCAGGATTTCTGCACGCTCACCTACGGGGTCAAGTTCCCGATGTTCGAGAAGGTGCACGTGGTCGGTGCGGAGGCGACGCCGCTCTATCAACGGTTGACCGCGGCCACCGGCGTGGCACCGGGCTGGAATTTCCACAAGTACCTGGTCGGCCGCGATGGCAAGGTCATCGCCCAGTTCGCCAGCAAGGTGACGCCGGATGATCCGCAGCTGACTGCGGCCATCGACAAGGCGCTGGCCGCAGCGGCCGCACATTGATATCCGGCACGGATGCCTCGACATCGACGGCATGCGTGCGACAATGCTTCTTTTCGCGCCGACGTCGGCGCCCAGACACTTCCAGGAATGCAGCGAATGAAGATGGGAATGCGCGGCGCCGCGGCGTCGGTTCTGATTCTGGCGATGGGCACTTCAGGTGTCGCTCTGTCGCAACAATCGGCTGCCCCCGCAGCCGCCAAGGAGACCGCAACCTTGAATTCCCCCAAGCAGAAGCTCGGCTACGCCATCGGCCTGGACGTGGCCAAGTCGTTCACCCCGATCGCCGATGAGATCGACGTGGCCGCGCTGCGCACCGCCGTGGAGCGTTCGTTCGAAGGCCTGCAGCCGCAGATCACCCAGGAACAGGCCAAGGCCACCGACGCGGCCCTGCGCCAGGTCGTGATGGCCCGCAGCGGCCAGCAGGTGCCGGGCATGGCGCCGGGTTCGCAGCCGCCGAAGGTCGACCGCGTCAAGGTGTCGCAGATGATCGGTTCCTACTCTGTGGGCCCGTCGCTGGCGCAGCTGAAGGACGACATCGATGTTGCCTCGCTGTTTGACGCGATCAGCACCGGCCTGACCAAGGGCCAGCCGAAGATGACGGAAGCTGACGCGACCGCCACCATCCAGGCCTTCATGGGCAGCAAGCAGGCTGAAATGCAGGCCAAGGCTGCCGCTGCTGCGCAGACCAACCGCGAAGAAGGCAATGCCTTCCTGGCCAAGAACAAGACCCAGCCGGGCGTCGTGACGACGGCCTCGGGCCTGCAGTACCAGGTCATCCGCCCGGGTAGCGGCGAGCGCCCGCTGCCGAGCAGCAAGGTGCGCGTGAACTATGAAGGCAAGCTGCTCAACGGCACCGTGTTCGACAGCTCCTATGGTCGTCAGCCGGCCGAGTTCGGCCTGGACCAGGTGATCAAGGGCTGGACCGAGGGCGTTGCGCTGATGCCGGTCGGTTCGAAGTACCGCTTCTGGATCCCGGGCAATCTGGCTTATGGCGAGAACGGCACGCCGGGTGGCCCGATCGGCCCGAACGCGACTCTGACGTTCGACGTCGAGCTGCTGGGCGTCCTGCCGTAAGCCACCACGGAGCCTGCACGGACATGCGCGTTGCGATTTTCGGTACCGGTTATGTAGGTCTGGTGACCGGTACCTGCCTGGCCGATGTCGGTCATCAGGTGGTCTGCGTCGATATCGACCAGGCCAAGGTGGATGGCCTCAACCAGGGCATCATCCCGATCTATGAGCCCGGCCTGGAGCCGATGGTGAAGGCCAACCACGCCGCGTCGCGGCTGGCATTCACCACCGATGCCGCGTCCGCGATCGCGCATGGCCAGGTGGTGTTCATCGCCGTCGGTACCCCGCCGGACGAGGATGGCAGCGCTGACCTGCAGTACGTACTGGCCGTGGCCCGTACCATTGGCCGGCACATGAGCGTGCCGACCGTGGTGGTCAACAAGTCGACGGTGCCGGTGGGCACCGCCGACAAGGTGCGTGCGGCCATTGCTGAAGAACTTGCCGCGCGTGGCGCGGATATCACCTTTGACGTGGTGTCCAACCCGGAATTCCTGAAGGAAGGCGACGCGGTCGCCGACTGCATGCGCCCGGACCGCATCATCATTGGTGCGACCAGCGAGGAGTCGGTCGCGGTGATGCGTCGTCTGTATGCGCCGTTCAACCGCAACCACGACCGAGTGGTGGAAATGGACGTGCGCTCGGCCGAGCTGACCAAGTACGCGGCGAACGCGATGCTGGCGACCAAGATTTCGTTCATGAACGAAATCGCGAACATCGCCGAGCGCGTCGGTGCCGACGTCGAGCAGGTCCGCCAGGGCATCGGCTCGGACCCGCGCATCGGCTGGCACTTCATCTACCCGGGCGCCGGCTACGGTGGCTCCTGCTTCCCCAAGGACGTGCAGGCGCTGGCCCGCACCGCCCAGCAGCATGGTCTTGAGCCGAAGCTGCTGAACGCGGTGGAAGCGGTCAACGATGCGCAGAAGGGCCACCTGTTCGCCCTCATCCAGCGTCATTACGACAAGGGCGAGGACGAAGGCGTGCGCGGCAGGACCTTTGCCGTGTGGGGCCTGGCCTTCAAGCCGAACACCGACGACATGCGTGAAGCCTCCAGCCGTCGCCTGCTGGCGCAGCTGTGGGAGGGCGGTGCCACGGTGCGTGCCTACGACCCGGAAGCGATGCATGAATCGCAGCGCATCTTCGGCGAGCGCGATGACCTGGTGTTCTGCAGCAGTGCTGATGAGGCCCTCGAAGGGGCCGACGCGCTGGTGGTGGTCACCGAGTGGAAGCAGTTCCGCAGCCCCGACTTCCAGAAGCTGCGCGAGCAGCTGAAGGACGCGGCGGTGTTCGATGGGCGCAATCTGTACGATCCTGCCGAAGTGGAAGCTGCCGGCCTGGCGTACTACGGCATTGGCCGGGGGCGTTCGCTGCATGTCTGACCTGCTGCCGACCGAACGCGAGCAGGCGCTGGAAGCGCGCCTGGTCGAACTGGAAATGCGCGTGTCCTTCCAGGAACAGGCGCTTGCCGAATTGAGCGATGCGCTGGCCGATGCCCGCATGCAGGGCATGCGCAACGCCGACGTGCTGCGTGTGCTGCTGGAGGACCTGGGCAAGGTCCGCAACGCACTGAATTCTTCCGATCCGGCGAGCGAACCACCGCCGCCGCACTACTGATCCGAATCCTATGAGCGATACCCTCCGCGACCAGCTGATGGGCCTGGGCTTCAGGCCCGCGCCCAAGCCCGAGCGCAAGAATGATGGCCCCCGCCGTGATGGCCGCCCGCAGGGCAAGGGTGGCAACGGCAATGGAAAGCCGCAGGGCGCTGGCAAGGGCGAGCACAAGCCCGGCGAGCGTCGCGGGCATGGCCACGGTGGCCCGGGCAGGCCCGGCCAGTCGCGTGGCCCGGGCCAGCAGGGCCCGCGCAAGCCGCGCAGCGCCGAAGAGATGGATCTGGCCAAGGCCTATGCCATCCGTGCGCAGCGTGAGAAGGAAGAGCGCATCGAGACCGAGCGCCTGAAGCAGGAAGAAGCACGCGTGCGCCGCGAGGCGAAGGCCAAGCTGGAAGAACTGCTGAAGGACAAGGGCCTGAACTCCGAGGCGGCTGATATCGCTCGCCACTTCCCGTATGGCGGCAAGATCAAGCGCATCTACGTGACCGCCGAACAGCTGACCGCGCTCAATGCCGGTGAGCTGGGCGTGGTCCAGCTCAATGGCCGTTACCTGCTGGTGACCGCCGAAGTGCTGGCACAGTCCGAAGCGGTGTTTGCCGCATCGGTGGCACTGAAGGTCGACCCGAACGCGCCGGCCGAGGAAGATCCCTACGCAGACCCGCAGTACCAGGTACCGGACGACCTGGTCTGGTAACTGCACCTGCTGCACGATGAAAACGCCGGGCATTGCCCGGCGTTTTCGTTACCGGACGCGCGCAGTGCTGCGGCGTGCACGGATCAACGGCAGGCTCAGCGCGAAGAAGCACAGCAGTGCGCCGACCAGAGCGAATCCGCTACCGGCGAGGAAGGCCGTGCGTCCCTCGTCGATCTTCCACAGTTGGCCGGCGATGAGCGCGCCCAGCACGCCGCCGACACCGGACGAGAAACCGTACAGCAGGCCCTGGCCATGGCCATTGAGGCGTCCGGGGAAGTAGATCGCCAGCATCTGCATCGCCGCGGCGAAGAACGCGGCAAAGCCCAGCGCGTGCGCGGTCTGCGCCAGCAGCATCACCGGCAGGTTTTCCGGGAACAGTGCGGTCACCGCCCAGCGCAGGCAGGAACTGACCAGCGCGATCAGCAGCATCCAGCTGGCGTCATAGCGGCGGAAGAAGCGGCCGATGGTGAAGAACACGCCCACTTCGAACACCACGCCGATGGTCCAGAGCAGGCCGAGCGTGGATGTGCGATAGCCGTGGTGGTCCATGTAGACCGAGAAGAAGGTGTAGTACGGGCCGAACGAGAGCTGCTCCATGAAAGCGGCCAGGAAGAACGCCAGCACCGGCGGGCGGCGCACGATCTGCCAGAAGCCGCTGGCATCGCCGCCGGTCCTGCCGATGTCGCGTGCGTAGTGGTTGCTGAAGGCCGAGGCGACCAGCAGGACGAACAGCGGCAGCATCATCCAGGGCAGCAGCCCGGCGCGGCCGGCGGTGCCGTCACCTTCGATCAGCCAGCCGAACAGGGTGACGATGGCGATGAACCCAAGCGAACCCCAGACCCGGATCAGGCCGTAGCGATGGCTGTCGCTGCCGAGATGGGTGAGGGTGATCGACTCGAACTGCGGCATCACCGCGTTGTAGAAGAAGCAGAACACGATCATCGCCGGATACATCCATGGCTGCGGCAGAGGCAGCAGGAATGCGGCGAAGCTGATCAGGGTCAGTACGCAGCCGATGCGCAACAGTCGGATCGGCCGCGGTGAGGTGGCTGCCAGCGAGGTCCAGGCACTGGGTGCAACCACGCGTGTGGCATACCACAGCCCCATCATCACGCTGATGGCGGTCACGCTCATCCCGCGTGCAGTGAGGAACAGGCTCCAGTACGGAGTGAACGCGCCCAGCGCCGCGTAATAGAACAGGTAGAAGCTGGAAAGACGGGCAACGGGAACGGTCATCGCGGAATGATGAAGCAAAAAGGGGACGGAGGGGATTAAGTCGTTTGAGGCACAAACGACTTAATCCCCTCCGTCCCCTTTTCGGGTCATTCGGGATCGTAGTCGAGGTTGGAGGCCAGCCAGCGCTCGGCCTGGGCGCGCTCCACGCCCTTGCGCCGGGCGTAGTCGGTGACCTGCTCGCGGCTGAGGCGCCCGACCACGAAGTACTGGCTTTGCGGATGGCTGAAGTAGTAGCCCGATACCGCGGCGGTCGGAAGCATCGCAAAGCTCTCGGTCAGTTCCATGCCGGCGTTGGCCTCGGCCCGCAGCAGATCGAACAGGCGCCGCTTCTCGCTGTGCTCGGGGCACGCCGGATAGCCGGGAGCGGGGCGGATGCCACGGTACTGCTCATCGATCAGGGCGTCGTTGTCCAGCGTCTCGGCCTGGTCATAACCCCAGAATTCCGTGCGTACACGCTGATGCAGGCGCTCGGCCAGGGCTTCGGCGAAGCGGTCGGCCAGGGCCTTCAGCAGGATCGCGTTGTAGTCGTCATGCTCGGCTTCGAAGCGCGCCACGTGGGCATCGATGCCGATGCCGGCAGTGACCGCGAACGCGCCGATCCAGTCCTGCCTGCCGCTGTCGGTCGGCGCGATGAAATCGGCCAGGCAGAAATCCGGGCGCTCGGCCGGCTTGTCCACCTGCTGGCGCAGGAAGTGCAGGGTGGTCTCGCCCTGTGGGTGCTGCACGCGCACGTCGTCGCCGACGCTGTTGGCCGGCCACAGGCCGAACACGGCCTTGGCGGTCAGCCACTTCTCGCCGACGATGCGGTCGAGCATCGCGCGGGCATCGCGGTACAGCTCGCTGGCCTGGCTGCCGACGATCTCGTCGGTGAGGATCGCCGGGAACTTGCCGGCAAGCTCCCAGGCCTGGAAGAACGGCGTCCAGTCGATGTACTCGACCAGCTCGGCCAGCGGATAGTCATCGAAGACGTGCAGGCCTGGCTGCTTCGGCGCGGGCGGCGTGTAGTTCCCCCAGTCGCCCTGGAACTTCTGCCCGCGTGCATGTTCCAGCGGCACCAGGCGCTTGGCATCGCCACGATTGCGGTGCCGTGCCCGGATCTCGGCATAGTCGGCCTCGTTGGCGGCAACGAAGGCTTCGCGCAGGTCGCGCGAGATCAGCGACTGGGCCACGCCGACCGCGCGCGAGGCGTCCTTCACCCACACCGTAGGCGCTTTGTAGTGCGGGTCGATCTTCAACGCGGTGTGCGCGCGCGAGGTGGTGGCGCCGCCGATCAGCA
This sequence comes from Stenotrophomonas sp. YJH_SMC_6, assembly GCF_059371335.1. Lineage (NCBI taxonomy): Bacteria > Pseudomonadati > Pseudomonadota > Gammaproteobacteria > Lysobacterales > Lysobacteraceae > Stenotrophomonas > Stenotrophomonas sp. YJH_SMC_6. Next base: position 71,354 of record NZ_JCAFUM010000020.1, read on the forward strand.
GCGGCAGATTGAAACCCTGGCGCTCCATCTCGCGGGCGACGTGGCTCATCTCCTCCAGCGAGGGAGTGATCAGACCGGACAGGCCGATCAGGTCGGCGTTGTGCTCGCGCGCGGCATCGAGGATCTTCTGCGCCGGCACCATCACGCCAAGGTCGACCACCTCGAAGTTGTTGCAGGCCAGGACCACGCCGACGATGTTCTTGCCGATGTCATGCACATCGCCCTTCACCGTGGCCATGATGATCTTGCCGTTGCTCTTGGCAGTGTCGCCGCTGCGCGCCTTCTCCGCCTCGATGTACGGCAGGAGGTAGGCCACGGCCTTCTTCATCACACGCGCGGATTTCACCACCTGCGGCAGGAACATCTTGCCGGCGCCGAACAGGTCACCGACGATGTTCATGCCGTCCATCAGCGGGCCCTCGATCACGTCCAGCGGGCGGCTGGAGGCCTGTCGGGCCAGTTCGGTGTCTTCCTCAACGAAGGCATCCAGGCCGTGCACCAGTGCATGCGCCAGGCGCTGCGCCACCGGCTTGTCGCGCCAGGCCAGGTCTTCGGTCTTCGCCGCACCCTTCCTGCCCTTGTAGCGCTCGGCGATCTCCAGCAGGCGTTCGGTGGCATCGCTGCGGCGGTTGAGGATCACATCCTCCACGCGCTCACGCAGCTCCGGCTCCAGCTCATCGTAGATCGGCATGGCACCGGCATTGACGATGCCCATGTCCATGCCGGCGGCGATGGCGTGGTACAGGAACACCGAATGGATGGCCTGGCGCACCGTTTCGTTGCCGCGGAACGAGAACGAGACGTTGGAGACACCACCGGAGACGTGGCAGTGCGGCAGCGTCTGCTTGATGATGCGGGTGGCTTCGATGAAGTCCACCGCATAGTTGTCATGTTCTTCGATGCCAGTGGCGACGGCGAAGATGTTCGGGTCGAAGATGATGTCCTGCGGCGGGAAGCCGATCTCGTCGACCAGGATGCGGTAGGCGCGGGTACAGATCTCGACCTTGCGCGCACACGTATCGGCCTGCCCGCTTTCATCGAAGGCCATGACCACCGCGGCGGCGCCATAGCGCAGGACCTTGCGCGCGAGTTCGCGGAAAAGCGCCTCGCCTTCCTTCAGCGAGATCGAGTTGACCACGCTCTTGCCCTGCAGGCACTTCAGGCCGGCCTCGATCACGCTCCACTTGGAGGAGTCGACCATCACCGGGATGCGGGCGATGTCCGGCTCGGACATGATCAGGTTGAGGTAGCGGGTCATCGCCGCTTCCGAATCGATCAGGCCCTCGTCCATGTTGACGTCGAGGATCTGCGCGCCGCTTGCCACCTGCTGGCGGGCCACGTCCACCGCTTCTTCGTAGCGGCCTTCCTTGATCAGCTTGCGGAACTGCGCGCTGCCGGTCACGTTGGTGCGTTCGCCGACGTTGATGAACAGCAGGTCCGGGGTGATGACCAGGGGTTCCAGGCCGGACAGGCGGGTAGGGCGGACAGGCGTCATGGCAGGCGTCGGCTCAGCAGCAATAGGGCGGGAAGTGCGGAACGGTGGCGGCGACATTCATGCGGCCTGCTCCCGGGTGCCGGGCAGTGCGCGCGGCGGCAGCCCGGCCACAGCCGCGGCAATGGCGCGGATATGGTCGGGCGTGGAGCCGCAGCAGCCGCCGACCAGGTTCAGCAGGCCATCTTCGGCGAAGCCTCGCAGGGTGCTGGCCATGTCCTCCGGCGTCTCGTCATACTCGCCGAAGGCATTGGGCAGGCCGGCATTGGGGTGTGCGCTGACGTAGCAGTCGGCGACCTGCGCAAGGGTTTCCACGTGCGGTCGCATCGCATCGGCGCCCAGCGCGCAGTTCAGCCCGATCGACAGCGGCCGTGCATGCGCCAGCGAGGCATGGAAGGCTTCCGCAGTCTGCCCGGACAGGGTGCGACCGGAAGCGTCGGTGATAGTGCCGGAGATCATCACCGGCAACCGCGCGCCGCGCGCATCGAACGCTTCCTCCAGCGCATACAGCGCGGCCTTGGCGTTGAGCGTGTCGAAGATGGTCTCGACCATGATGGTGTCGGCGCCGCCGTCGATCAGGCCCTCGATGGCTTCGCGGTAGGTGTCGCGCAGTTCGTCGAAGCTGGTGTTGCGGAAGCCCGGATCGTTCACGTCCGGGCTGATCGAGGCGGTGCGGCTGGTCGGGCCGACCACCCCGATCACGAAGCGCGGCTTCCCCGGGGTGGTTGCGGCCACGGCGTCACAACAGGTGCGCGCGACCGCAGCGCCGGCCTTGTTCAACTCGTACACCAGGTGTTCGAGGTGGTAGTCGGCCTGGCTGACCGAGGTTGCATTGAAGGTGTTGGTTTCGACCAGGTCCGCGCCCGCTTCCAGGTAGGCGGTGTGGATGTCTGCGACGATCTGCGGCCGGGTCAGCAGCAGCAGATCGTTGTTGCCCTTCAGGTCATGGCCCTCCGGCGTGCCGTGGTCGCAGCCGGGGCCATGGCTGTGATCGTAACCGCCGGCGAAGCGTTCGCCACGGTAATCGTCTTCCTGCAGGCCGTGGCGCTGGATCATCGTGCCCATCGCACCGTCGATGATCAGGATCCGCTCGCGCAGGGCGTCGAGCAGGGCGTTGGCACGCTCAGGATGCAACCAGGGCAGGGCAGGCATGGCGTTCTCGGGCTCAGGGTTTGTGGGCGATCAGCGAAATCACTTCGAAGTGCGGCGGACGCTTCTCGCGGGTGACCGTCTCCAGGCTGGATACCTGCAGGCCGGCCTTGTCGACGAACCTGCGCAGCTCCTTGTCGCTGAAGCCGAGGTTGACGTGGCCGTAGGCCTCCACCGCGGCCTTGTGTTCATGGCGGGCCAGGCTGCACAGCAGCAGGCGCCCGCCCGGGCGCAGCACGCGCGCGCCTTCGGTCACCGCCTGCGCCGGCTTGCTGGCGTAGGTCAGCGCGTGCATCAGCACTACCAGATCGAAACTGTTGTCCTTGAAGGGCAGCGCATGCATGTCGCCCTCGCGCACTTCCACGTTGGGCAGACGGCGCAGGCGCTCGCTGGCGGCGGCGACCACGCGCGCGCTGGTGTCGATGCAGATGTAGCGCTTGGCATGCGGGGCCACCAGTTCGGCCAGCACGCCGTCACCAGAGGCGATGTCCAGCACGTCGCCGGTCTCCAGCAGCGGCAGCGCGGTGCGGGCGAGGGCTTCCCAGGTGCGCCCCGGGGAGTAGTGGCGTTCCATGTCGCCGGCCACGCTGTCGGCCCAGTTCTGGTCGGAGGCGCGGTGGGCCAGCACGGCAGCGACGCGTTCAGCGTCCTGGCGCAGCAGCGGGTCATCGCTTCCGTTGCTCAAGGCATGCCACAATGCACGCTGCGCGGGGTCCAGCTGGGCCTCGTCGAAGCGGTAATAGGCCGATACGCCCGCACGGCGGTCGCGGACCAGGCCGGCTTCCTTCAGGCGCGCCAGGTGGGTGGACACGCGTGGCTGTGCCAGCCGGGTGATCGCCGACAGTTCGGCCACGGTCAGTTCCTCCTGCTCCAGCAGCGCCAGCAGGCGCACGCGGGTCGCATCGGCGAACACCTTCAGGCGGGTCGACCAGTCTTCAAGATCCATAAATATCCACCTATCGCGATATAGAGATATATTCGCTGAAAGGGCCCGTCGCGGTCAAGTCGCCAGCGTACGGAAACAGCCGGGCCCCGGTACAATCGGGGCACCTGGGCGCGCCGTATGTAGCCCATAACTTCATGTACCCGGGAGGGTGTTGTGGATTTCAGCTTTACCGAAGAGCAGTTGATGCTGCAGGACGTTGCGCGGCGCATCGCGCAGGAGAAGATCGCCCCGAGCGCGGAGCACCATGACCGTACCGGCGAGTTCCCGCTCGACAACATCCGCCTGCTGGGCGAGAACGGCCTGATGGGCATCGAAGTGCCGACCGAATACGGTGGCGCGGGCATGGACCCGGTTGCGTACGTGCTGGCGATGGTGGAGGTCGCCGCCGCCGACGCAGCCCATTCGACCATCATGTCGGTCAACAACTCGCTGTTCTGCAACGGCATCCTCACCCACGGTACCGAGCAGCAGAAGCAGACCTACGTGCGTGCGATCGCCGAGGGCGAGGCCATCGGCGCGTTCGCGCTGACCGAGCCGCAGTCCGGCTCCGATGCCACCGCCATGCGCTGCCGCGCGGTGAAGCAGGCCGACGGCACCTTCGTCATCAACGGCAAGAAGAGCTGGATCACCTCCGGCCCGGTGGCCAGGTACATCGTGCTGTTCGCGATGAGCGAGCCGGACAAGGGCGCGCGTGGCATCACCGCCTTCCTCATCGATACCGACAAGGCGGGCTTCGGTCGCGGCAAGACCGAGCCGAAGCTGGGCATCCGCGCTTCGGCCACCTGCGAGATCGAGTTCAACGATTACGTGGCGCAGGCCGAAGACGTGCTGGGCCAGGAAGGCGAGGGCTTCAAGATCGCCATGAGCGTGCTCGATGCCGGCCGCATCGGCATCGCCTCGCAGGCCATCGGCATCGCCCGCGCCGCCTATGAGGCGACCCTGGAGTACGTGAAGGAGCGCAAGGCGTTCGGCGCGGCCATCGGCACCTTCCAGATGACCCAGGCCAAGATCGCCGACATGAAGTGCAAGCTGGACGCAGCGCTGCTGCTGACCCTGCGTGCCGCGTGGGTGAAGAGCCAGGGCAAGCGTTTCAGCACCGAAGCAGCGGTGGCCAAACTGACCGCTTCGGAAGCAGCGATGTGGATCACCCACCAGGCGGTGCAGATCCACGGCGGCATGGGGTACTCGAAGGAGATGCCGCTGGAGCGTTACTTCCGTGATGCCAAGATCACCGAGATCTACGAGGGCACCTCGGAGATCCAGCGCCTGGTGATCGCGCGCAACGAGACCGGGTTGCGCTGATGGACGCGACGGGGCGGCGATTGCCGCCCCGTTTCCTTTGTGCGATCAACGTGGCAATCGGCAAACGATATCCGTTCCGTTCCATTCACAGACGATCTGCAGCGACTCAGGTGGAGCACCGGGGAACATGTTCACCCCATAGAGGCGACCGGAGTCGATCCATCGATCCAGATCGTCCCGGCTGTTGAAGTTGTAGGTGCCGGCGAAGTGTTGGGCCAGGCCGGGGCTGGTTGCCGCGCCGTCGGGAATCATGTTGCCATTGGCGTCCTTGCTCTGGCCTTGCACGTATCTGGCGGTGTCCACTGACGAAGAGACGATGGCCAGCGTAGTCTTCGAGCCATCGCGCCAGGTGATCCTGTAGATTGCACCGTCGATTCCGAGGGCCTTGCTGACGAAGCTCAGGCCGATCGAGGACAGGAATGTCGCCATGCTGTTCCAGGCCCTCGACGATGTCGTGGCGCCTGTGAATGCCTTGCCCATGGCGCTCTCCAGCCTGAATCGCTCGGTTGCCATCTGCACGACATCGTAGGCGTTGAGGTTCTTGTGCTCTTCCGGGAAGCCTATGCCGTTGGCGTATTGCGGGTCATCAGGATGAACCTCGTACTGGACTCCTCTTCCGGCCCACTGCCGCGGCGCGAACTGTACGGTTGGCACGTTGTTGTCGAGCATCCCCATGATCCGATTGAAGGATGCGTTGATTGGCTCGGGGATCTGCGCCCTGGTGGCGCGATACCGACGCAGCTCGCGATCGTATTCCACATCGAAGCCATGGAGCCGGCGCTGCTGGAAGTCGACGACGATGGTGGGCCCCGTGCCCGAGTAAAGCGCCAGTGCGCGTGGATCGCGACAGTTGTCGCAGACGAGGACACCTGCCGCATGTGCGTCCTGGACGCTGCTGGCCGCGAAGAGCGCGCCAAGCAGAAGGGCGGGGCGGCTGAAGCGTCGTAGTGGTGCTCTTTCCATGAACTGTCTCCTGGGCGGCATCGGATCGATTGCCGTGGAGGCATCTGGATAGCAACGATCCGGGCGTGCCGCACTTCTGCGCGCCCAGGAATCCAAAGCGGGGGCCTTATGCGAAACCGGTAGACGCCTTGAGCGCCTCGTTGTCGGCGCAGCAGTGGAAGGGACTTTTCAGTACAGGCCGTATGCGACCGGTCTCCGGGCAGGCGACATGCCAACGATCCATTGGCATTCCCGCTCCTTGGTCGCAGAATGCTCCACCGTTCATGGACGCCACCACATGCTCATCTATCGAGGCGCAGGGCTGCTGACCCTGCTCACACCGATCGCTGCCGTGCTGCTCATCCTCATCCTGTTCCCGGATCCAGCGGTGGGTCGCGGCAATACTTCACTCAGCCAGGTCCTGCTGGCGTTCGGCCTTGGCTCGGCAATCAACACGGTGCTGGGTTTCGTGCTCAATCGAAAGCCGCGTGCACCTGGGCAGCATGCTCCGCATCACTTCTTCTTCCTGCCGATGCAATGGCCTGCACTGGCGATTGTGGCGGCATGCGTGGTGATCGCAGTGTTGCGCTGAGACGCTGCCCGGACAGCGCCCACCAAGGTTGGCGACTACCGGGTATGCCGTTGCCCCGGTAGATGCCAACCTGGGGCGGCATGGATCCAGAAGCGGCAACAACAAAGGCCCCGGATCGCTCCGGGGCCTTTCTCGTTTCAGTTCACCGCTGGATCAACGATCCGGACGGTGTGCTGCATCCGCGTCGCGCTGGCGTTCCATGAACTCCTTGGACGGTTCATCCAGCTTGTCGCCCAGCATGCGGCGCACGACCACGAAGAACACCGGGATCATCAACAGGCCGAGCAGGGTGGCGAACAGCATGCCGCCGATCACGCCGGTACCGATGGCGTGGCGGGAGTTGGCGCCCGCGCCGGTGGAGATCGCCATCGGGATCACGCCCATGATGAACGCGAACGAGGTCATCAGGATCGGGCGGAAACGCAGGCGGGCCGCTTCGATGGTGGCATCGCGCAGGTTCTTGCCGGCGGCGCGCTGCTCCACCGCGAACTCCACGATCAGGATCGCGTTCTTCGCCGCCAGGCCGATCACGGTGATCAGGCCGATCTTGAAGAACAGATCGTTGGGCAGGCCACGCAGCATCGACAGGCCCAGCGCGCCCAGCACGCCCAGCGGTACCACCAGCAGCACCGCTACCGGGATCGACCAGCTTTCATACAGCGCGGCCAGGCACAGGAACACCACCACGATGGACAGCACCAGCAGCAGGGTCGCGGCGTTGCCGGCCAGGATTTCCTGGTAGGACATGCCGGACCAGTCGTAGCCGAAGCCGGCCGGCAGGTCTTCGTTGACGATGCTTTCCATGGTCTGCATCGCTTCACCCGAGCTGGTGCCCGGGGCCTGCGAGCCGACGATGTTGATCGCCGAGTAACCGTTGTAGCGGCTCAGTGACGGCGGTGCCGACACCCACTCGGACTTGACCACCGTGTTGAGCGGGATCATCGCGTTGGTGCCATCGGCATTGGTGGTCAGGCTGGACGGGCTGTAGAAGCTCTTCAGCGATTCCTGGCCGGTGCGGTACGGACCATCGGCCTGCATGGTCACGCGCTTGATGCGGCCTTCGTAGAAGAAGTCGTTGACGTACACCGGGGCCAGCATCAGCTGGATGGTGCTGTACACGTCCGACACCGACATGCCCATCGACTGCGCCTGCACGCGGTCCACATGCAGCTGCAGCTGCGGCGCGTTTTCCAGGCCGTTCGGGCGCACGCCGACCAGGTGGTCCGGCTTCTGCGCGGCCTGGCCGAGCAGGATGTTGCGGGCCTGCGTCAGCTGCTCGTAACCGGCACCACTGCGGTCCTGCAGCCACATGTCGAAGCCGCCGAACTGGCCAAGGCCCTGCACGGTGGGCAGGTTGACCACGAAGATCTGCGCTTCCTTGATGCCGTAGAACGCGCCGTTCATGTTCTGGATGAACTCGGGTGCGGTGAACTTGCGTTCTTCCCACGGCTTCAGGCGGATGAAGCCCATGCCCACGTTCTCGCCGGAGCCGACGAAGCTGAAGCCGGCCACCTGCAGCATGCCTTCATAGCCATCCTGCTTTTCCAGGATGCCACGCATCTGCGCGAACACTTCGTTGGTCTGGCCCTTGGTCGAGCCCGGCGGCAGCTGCACGATCGCCAGCGCATAGCCCTGGTCTTCTTCCGGCAGGAAGCTGCCCGGCATGCGGGTGAACAGGAAGCCGCACAGTGCGGTGAGCACCACGAACAGGATCATCCAGCGCGGCGCATGGCGCACCGCCGAGGTGATGTGGCCGACATAGGTGTGGCTGATCTTGTCGTAGTACTTGTTGAAGGTGCGGTAGACGATGTTCGGGTTGTCGTTGTGCGTCGGCTTCAGGAAGGTCGCGCACAGCGCTGGGGTGAAGCCCAGCGCCAGGAACGCCGAGAACGCCATCGAAATGGCGATGGTCAGGGCGAACTGCTTGTAGATCTCACCGGCGGCGCCGCCCTGCAGGGCAGACGGGATGAACACCGCAGCCAGCACGACGGTGATCGCCACCACCGCGCCGGTGATCTGGGTCATCGCCTTCTGCGTGGCCGGCTTCGGCGCCAGGCCTTCCTCGGTCATGATGCGTTCGACGTTCTCGATCACCACGATCGCGTCATCGACCACGATGCCGATTGCCAGCACCATCGCGAACAGGGTCAGCTGGTTGATCGTGAAGCCGATCATCCACATGCCCAGGAAGGTACCGAGCAGCGCCACCGGGATGACCAGGGTCGGGATCAGCGTGGCGCGGAAGTTCTGCAGGAAGATCAGCATCACCAGGAACACCAGGAACACTGCTTCAAACAGCGTCTTGACCACTTCCTGGATCGAGATCTTGACGAAGGTGGTGCTGTCGTACGGCGAGAACCAGGTCACCCCGGACGGGAAGCTGGGCTGCAGCTCGTCCATCTTGGCGCGCACCGCCTCGGCCACGTTCAGGGCGTTGGCGCCCGGCAGCAGCTGGATGGCGAAGGCACCGGTCGGCTTGCCGTTGTACTGGGTGTCGAAACCGTAGTTGTTGGCACCGAAGGCAACGCGGGCGATGTCCTTCAACAGCACCCGCGAGCCGTCAGCGTTGGCGCGCAGGATGATGTTCTCGAACTCCTGCGGCGAACTGAAGCGGCCTTCGGCCGAGACCGTGGCGGTGAAGTGCTGGCCTTCCGGCGACGGATCCGAGCCAAGCGCACCGGCGGCGAACTGCACGTTCTGCGCGCGCACCGCAGCCAGCACCTGGCTGGCCGACAGGCCATAACCCTGCATCTTTTCCGGGTTCAGCCAGATGTTCATGGCGTACTCGGAACCGAACTGCTGGGTGCTGCCGACGCCGGGGATACGCGAGACCTGGTCGAGCACGCGCGAACCAACGATGTCGTTCAGCGCATCACGGTTGATGGTCGGGGTATCGGACTGCAGCGCCACCACCATCAGGAAGCCGGCGTTGGCCTTGGCCACCACCACGCCCTGCTGGGTCACTTCCGAAGGCAGTCGGGGCGTGGCCAGCGAGACCTTGTTCTGCACCTGCACCTGGGCGATGTCCGGATCGGTACCCGTCTCGAAGGTCAGGGTGATCTGCGCACGGCCGTTGGACGACGAGGAAGAGCTGAAGTACAGCAGGTGATCGATACCGGTCAGCTGCTGCTCGATCACCTGGGTGACCGATTTTTCCGTGGTGTCGGCACTGGCGCCCGGGTAGGTGGCCGAGACGGTGACCTGCGGTGGGGCGATGTTGGGATAGGACTCCACGCCCAGGTTGAGGATCGCGATCACGCCGCTGAGCGAGATCAGGATCGCCACCACCCAGGCGAAGACTGGATGTTCGATGAAAAATTTAGGCATGACGGAAGGTTCCCGTTACTGCTTGTTCGAATCGGTGGCGGCCGGCTTGGCCGCATCGGCCTGCTCGGGCTTGGCCGCGTCGGCCGGTGCCTTGCCAGCAGCCGGTGCGGTGCCCGCCGCAGCGGCGCCGCCTGCGGCCGGCTTGCCGTTGGCGTCCTGCCCCGGGGTCCACGGCTTGGCCACCGCCGGTGCACCTTCCTTGACCTTCTGCACGCCGGCCACGATCACCTTGTCGCCGGCGGCCAGGCCGTCGCTGACCAGCCAGTTGCCGTTCTGCGCGCCATCGGTCTTCACGTTCTTGCGCGCGACCTTGCCGTCGGCGCCGACCACCATCACGTAGCCGCCGGTGGTGTCGCGCAGCAGGGCCTGCTGCGGTACCAGGAAGGCATTGTTGCGTTCGCCCAGGTTGGCCTGGAAGCTGACGAAGGCGCCCGGCAGCAGGATCTGCTGCGGGTTCGGCAGCAACGCGCGCAACGACACCGCACCGGTGGCCGGGTCGACCGTGGTCGAGGAGAAGTCCAGGGTGCCCGGCTCGCTGTAGGTGCTGCCATCGGCCAGCTTGACGTTCACCGTGGCCTTGCCGTCGCCCGACAGCGCCAGCGCGCCCTTGGCCTGTTGCGCGCGCAGCTGGGTCAGCTCGTCCACGCTCAGCGAGAAGTTCACGTACAGCGGGTCGAGCTGGTCGACGGTGGTCAGCAGGGTCACATCGCCCTGGCCGACCAGCGCGCCTTCGGTGACCTGCTGCTTGTTGGCCACGCCGCTGATCGGTGCGGTTACTTCGGTGTAGCCCAGGCTGATGCGCGAGGAAGTCACCGCTGCTTCGGCCTGCTTGACCGCCGCCAGCGCGGTACGCTCGGCCGATTCAGCGTTGTCCAGGTCGGACTTGGAGACGAACTGCTGCGGCGCCAGCGAACGTGCACGGTCGGCGGCCACCTTGGCGTTGGCGTAGGTCGCGCGGGCCGAGGCCAGCTGTGCTTCGGAGGCGTTGAGCGAGGCACGCAGCGGCGCCGGGTCGATCAGGAACAGGGTCTGGCCCTGCTTGACCTGCGAGCCTTCCTGGTAGACGCGCTTGAGCAGCACGCCCGGCACGCGCGCACGCACGTCGGCGCTGCGGAACGGCGACAGGCGACCGACCAGCTCGCGCTGCAGCGGCAGGGTCTGCGGCTTGGCGTCGATCACGCCCACCTCCGGCGGCGGGGGCGTCTGCTGTTCCGGCTTCTTGCAGGCAGCCAGCGCGACAGCAACGGCGCACGTCAAGGCAAGGGTGCGGAGTGGGGCGGTCATCAGGAGGAACTCCGGGGTTGGTTTGAAGACGGGGCCGGCGACGGCTGAGGCGCGAAGGCGCGCAGGAAGCTGTCGACGGAGAACTCTGCCCAGCGCCGACGCAGCCGCGCGTCATCACGATGGGGGGTATGGAAACGCTGTTTGTCGAAATCCTGACCGGCAATCATGCTCAGCAGCAGTTCGGCCATGAAGTGCGGGTCGTCATGCCGGAGCTGGCCACGCATGCAAACGGTTTCAATCCATTCAGCAAGATGAAGCGTCAGTGCGCCGGCTCCGTGCCGGTACAGCGTACGCGCCTCTTCGGGAAACTGGGCCGCGTCGGCGGCGATCAGCCGGCAGGCCTGGCCCACGTGCGGTTGGTTGAAGTGCTCCAGGAAGTCGGTGGCGAACTGGAGCAGGCTGGCACGCAGGTCGTCAGTGCGGAGTGCACGAACCATGGCGCCGGTAGCGTGGCCGACGTGGCGCTGCATCACCCGGCGCAGCAGTTCCTGCTTGCTGCCGTAGCGCGAGTACAGGGTCTGCTTGGAGCAGCCGGCGTGCTGGGCCACCGCCTCCATGCTCATCTGCATGCCCTGCTGGGCCAGCAGTTCGCGTACGGCGTCGAACACACGCTCATCGCGTGCATCGAGGGCAACGGGTAGGTAGGCCGGGTTCACGCGGTGGACTATACCGTCCAGTTCAGGATTGTGGAATCGCGTCGGCGTCGCCGCGTGTGTCTTCCGGTAACACGTTTTGCCGATCCTGTCGGCAGTGCTGAAACAGGCGCCAGCACCATACCGGTGCGAACTGAATAGGCGTTTGAACCGCAGCAAACCCGAATCTGCTTATTCCGTCCTGCAGCAAGGCCTTTTCGCGCGGTAGGGCTACAATTTCATTTTCCCAACTGAGCAAGCGCATCGCTCTGCCATGAAACCGCAAAAAACCGCAGCCAAGACCGTGAAGAACAAGACGAAACCAGCAGAGTCGGAGGTCGCAGTGACCGCTGGTTTCTCCCTGGAGCCGGTGTACACGGCCTTGCGCAAGCGCTACCCCGCGGCCGCACAGGCCGAAGCAGTGGCCTTTGCCACTGACTTCTACAAGCGCATGGAGTCGGACGAGTTCCCGCACCACAGCGCTGAAGAGTGGGCCGCTCTCGCGGCTGAGACGCTGGAATTCGCCCGTGCCCGCAAGGCCGGCAAGGCCAACGTCCGCGTGTTCAATCCGACCGCGAAGGCCAACGGTTGGGAATCGCCGCACACCGTGCTGCAGATCGTCAACGACGACATGCCGTTCCTGGTCGACACCGTCACCATGTCGCTGGCCGAACAGGGCGTGGGTGTCCACGTGCTGGGCCACCCGGTGCTGCGCTTCACCCGCGACAAGGCCGGCAAGCTGGTCAAGGTCGGCGAGGGTGATGCCGAGTCGGTGATGCTGCTGGAAATCGACCGCCAACCGGCCGAAGCCATGGCGGCCATCGAGCAGGCCATCAACAAGGCGCTGGATGAAGTGCGTGCGATCGTGCGTGACTGGCAGCCGATGAAGGACAAGGCGCTGGCACTGGCCGACGACCTGGGCAGCCGCCAGCTGCCGGTCGACGCAGCCTCGCGCAAGGAAGCACAGGAATTCCTGCGCTGGGCCGCCGACAACCACTTCACCTTCTTCGGCTACCGCGAGTACCGCGTCGAGAAGCAGGGCAAGGAAGAAGTGCTGGCGCCGCTGAACGACACCGGCCTGGGCCTGATGCGCGGCAAGGACAAGTCCGCCGCCCGTCCGGTCAAGACGCTGGCCGCGCAGGGCCTGAACACCACGTCCGGCTTGAAGGACGCGCTGATCCTGACCAAGACCAATGCCCGTTCGCGCGTGCACCGCGCCGGCTACATGGACTACATCGGCGTGCTGGAATTCGACGCCAAGGGCAAGATCATCGGCGAGCAGCGCTTCCTGGGCCTGTTCACCTCCAGCGCCTACAACCGTCGCCCGTGGGAGATCCCGCTGGTGCGCCAGCGCCACGAGCACGTGATGAAGCAGTCGGGCCTGGCTCCGGCCAGCCACAGCGGCAAGGCCCTTCGCCACATCCTGGAAACCCTGCCGCGCGAAGAACTGTTCCAGTCCAGCGAGGACGAACTGTTCCGCACCGCGATGGGCGTGCTGGGTCTGCAGGAACGCGTGCGCAGCCGCCTGTTCCTGCGCCGCGACAAGTACAGCCGTTTCATTTCCGCGCTGGTCTACCTGCCGCGCGAGCGCTTCAACACCGACGTGCGCCTGCGCATCGAGGCGATGCTGAAGGACGCGCTGCACGGTGAGTACGTGGACAGCTCGGTGGTGCTGGGCGAATCGCCGCTGGCCCAGGTGCACCTGATCGTGCGCCCGAAGCCGGGTGAAATGCTCGACGTCGATACCGCCGAACTGGAGCAGAAGCTGGCCCAGGTGCTGCGCAACTGGCAGGACGACCTGCGCGAGGCGCTGGTGTCCCGCCACGGCGAGACCGAAGGCCTGCGCATTGCTGCCCGCATCGGCAAGGCCCTGCCGGCTGGTTACATCGAAGACAACAGCACCGCCGTTGCCGCCAACGATGTCAGCCAGCTCGACGCGCTGACCGGCCCGGACGACCTGCGCCTGAGCCTGCAGGCCGTGCCGCGCGAAAGCGGTGATGGCCTGCGCCTGAAGTTGTACCGCCAGCTGGACGACATTCCGCTGTCGGATGCGCTGCCGATGATGGAAAACATGGGCCTGCGCGTGATCGCCGAGCGTCCGTACCGCCTGTCGGTCGACAACGCGCCGGTGTATGTGCAGGACTTCGAGGTCGAGTCGACCGCCGGTGCGATCGATGCCGCCAGCGTCGATGAAGCTTTCGGCGAGACCTTCGCCCGCGTCTGGCACGGCGATGCCGAGAACGACGGCTTCAACCGCCTGGTACTGGCTGCCGGCCTGCACTGGCGCCAGGTCGCCATGCTGCGTGGCTACTGCAAGTACCTGCTGCAGACCGGCGTACCGTTCTCGCAGGCCTACGTGGAAGGCACCTTCGCGCGCTACCCGCTGCTGGCCCGACTGCTGGTCGAGCTGTTCGAAGCGCGCTTCGATCCGGCTACCGGCCACGAGAGCAAGGACGACATCACCGCCGGCCAGGCCCAGCTGAAGGCCCACTTCGATGTGCTGGCTGCCGGCGACGACGCCACCCTGAAGGTGCTCAAGACCGTGGTCGACGCCCGCAAGGGTGACCGCGACGCGCAGATGCAGGCCGCGCGCGATGCGCTGCTGAAGCTGATGGACCGCGTGTCCAGCCTGGACGAGGACCGCATCCTGCGCTCGTTCATGGGCGTGATCGACGCGACCCTGCGTACCAGCTACTACCAGACCGATGCCAACGGCCAGCACGGCCATGTCATCAGCTTCAAGTTTGATTCGGCGCTGGTGCCGGACCTGCCGAAGCCGCGCCCGTACCGCGAGATCTTCGTCTACGGCCCGCGCGTGGAAGGTACCCACCTGCGCTTCGGCGCGGTCGCCCGTGGTGGCCTGCGCTGGTCGGACCGTCGCGAAGACTTCCGTACCGAAGTGCTGGGCCTGGTCAAGGCACAGATGGTCAAGAACACCGTGATCGTGCCGGTCGGCGCGAAGGGCGGCTTCTTCGCCAAGACGCCGCCGGTGAACGGCGACCGCGACGCGATCTTCGCCAACGGCGTGGCCTGCTACAAGCTGTTCATCCAGGGCCTGCTGGACATCACCGACAACATCGTCAACAACAAGATCGTGCCGCCGGTGGATGTCGTGCGCCACGACATGGACGATCCGTACCTGGTGGTGGCCGCCGACAAGGGCACCGCGACCTTCTCCGACATCGCCAACGGCCTGGCCATCGCGCACGGCTTCTGGATGGGCGATGCGTTCGCCTCCGGTGGTTCGGTTGGCTATGACCACAAGGGCATGGGCATCACCGCACGCGGTGCGTGGGAATCGGTCAAGCGCCACTTCCGTGCGCTGGGCCGTGACAGCCAGACCCAGGACTTCACTGCGGTCGGCGTCGGCGACATGTCCGGCGACGTGTTCGGCAACGGCATGCTGCTGTCGCGCCACATCCGCCTGGTCGCTGCCTTCGACCACCGCCACATCTTCCTGGACCCGAACCCGGATGCGGCCACCACGTTCGTCGAACGTGAGCGCCTGTTCACCGTGCCGCGTTCGAGCTGGGCGGACTACGACGCCAAGCTGATCAGCAAGGGCGGCGGCGTGTACCCGCGCAGCCTGAAGTCGATCGAGATCACCCCGCAGGTGCGTGAAGCGCTGGGCCTGGATGACAACGTCAAGGCGCTGTCGCCGAACGATCTGATGAGCGCGATCCTGAAGGCACCGGTCGACCTGCTGTGGAACGGCGGCATCGGTACCTACGTGAAGGCTGCCAGCGAGCAGCACAGCGATGTCGGCGACCGCGCCAACAACGCCCTGCGCGTGAACGGTGGCGAGCTGCGCTGCAAGGTGGTGGGCGAGGGCGGCAACCTGGGCATGACCCAGCTGGGCCGCATCGAAGCCGCCCAGGCCGGCGTGCTGCTCAACACCGACTTCATCGACAACTCGGCCGGTGTGGACACCTCCGACCACGAAGTCAACATCAAGATCCTGCTCAACGATGTGGTGCGGGCCAAGAAGCTGACCGTCGAGCAGCGCAACAAGCTGCTGGCCTCGATGACCGATGAAGTCGCCGAGCTGGTGCTCAATGACAACTACCGCCAGAACCAGGCGCTGAGCCTGATGGAGCGGATGGCGGTCAAGCGCCTGGGTTCCAAGCAGCACTTCATCCGTACCCTGGAACAGCAGGGCCTGCTGGATCGCCAGATCGAGTTCCTGCCGTCCGACGCCGAGCTGTCCCAGCGCAAGGCACGCGGCCAGGGCCTGACCCGCCCGGAACTGTCGGTGCTGCTGTCCTACTCGAAGCTGGTGGCGTTCGCCCAGCTGCTGGAATCGGACATCCCGGAAGATCCGTACCTGTCCAAGGAACTGCAGCGTTACTTCCCGACCCCGCTGCAGAAGAAGTACGCCGACGCGATGGAGCGTCACCGCCTGAAGCGCGAAATCATCGCCACGGCCGTGACCAACCAGACCATCAACCGCATGGGCGCCACCTTCCTGATGCGCATGCAGGAAGACACCGGCCGTTCCATCGCCGAGGTCGCCAAGGCCTACACCATCAGCCGCGAAACGCTGGATGCGCGCGCGCTGTGGGCGCAGATCGATGCACTCGACGGCAAGGTGCCGGAGTCGGTGCAGATCGACGCACTGGAAGTGATCTGGAAGCTGCAGCGTTCGTTCGTGCGTTGGCTGTTGTCGCGCCCGGGCGCGATGCCGGGCATCACTGAAGCGGTCAACCGCTACCAGGGTCCGTTCAACGACATCCGCGTTGCCTCGGGTGTGCTGCCGGATTCGCAGCGTCCGACCTACGAAGCCCTGGTGGCCGAGTGGAAGGAAAAGGGCCTGCCGTCCGCGCTGGCGCAGCAGCTGGCCGAACTGCACTTCCTGGAGCCGGCGTTCGACATCATCGAACTGGCCCGCACCCGCAAGCTGAAGCCGGTGGACGTGTCCAAGGTCCACTTCCGCCTGGGCGATGCCCTGCAGCTGCCGTGGCTGTTCGAGCAGGTCGACGCGCTGGAGGTCAACGGTCGTTGGCACGCCGTGGCACGTGGCGTGCTGCGTGACGAACTGGCGGCCAACCACCGCAACCTGGCCGGCCAGGTGCTGGGCACCAAGGGCAGCAGCGCGGAAGCCAAGGTCGCAGCTTGGATGGGCCGTGACGACAACAGCCTGCGCTTCACCCTGGCGATGCTGGCCGAACTGGCCGAGCAGAAGACCCTGGACTACCCGACCGTTTCGGTCGCGGTGCAGCGCCTGGGCCAGCTGGCGGCACACGGCGCGTAAGTGAAGTAGTGCCAGGCCATGCCTGGCATGCGTGAACCGGAACGGCCCCGCGAAAGCGGGGCCGTTCTGCATTGCACGGTAGTGCCGGCCGCTGGCCGGCAGCCGCATGAACCGCAACCGGGTGCAGCTGCC
>NZ_JCAFUM010000021.1:0-45138 GCF_059371335.1 Stenotrophomonas sp. YJH_SMC_6
GCCCTCGGCTCACCCGCTACAACGGCAAGCCGGTGGACCCGCAGCAATACCTGCCGGCACGCTGATCGTCGATTCGCCATCTGGGCGGATCCCCGGCCCGGCGCAGCGCGCCGGGCGTTCGCCAACGGTGCGGCCCATGGGCCGCAAACGCCGTCAGCTCACCCGCTACAACGGCAAGCCGGTGGACCCGCAGCAATACCTGCCGGCGCGTTGAGGTCGTGGGGTCGGGTGGCGCCGGGCAATGCTCGGCGTTCCCGACCTGTAGCGTCGAGCCATGCTCGACTCGCTGTACGCTGGCCGCCGTGGGTGGCCATTTGCGACCATGAGTGGCGCATCTCAAGCTTCCCGGCGAGCCAGGGAAGCGGCATGCTTCAACGGCCCCCCAATCCGGTGCCGCATGTCTCGCCCAACAGCCCTTTTCGTGCTGCTCATCGTCGCGCCATTGGCGGCCGCCGCTAGCAGCGATCCACGTGACGTGGTCACCCGTCTCTACGACGCCATCCAGGCACCGACGTCGAACGAGACGGCCATTTCCCCGCTGCTGGGTGAGGCCCTCCGCTCAGCCATCGCTGGGCAGCGTGCATATGAACAGGCCTGCACCGCACTGGCGGCGCCCGATGAAAAGCCGCACATGCTGGACCAGAGCCCGTATCTGCTGGCGCCGGATCGACCGGAAACGATATCCGTGGGAATGCCCGGATCGAGCGGTGACGCCACCTGGATCCATGTCGACATGGCCGTGGGCGACTATCGCTGGACCGACCGGGTCCTGCTGCAGCGGCAGGACCGGGACTGGAAGGTCATGGATATACGCTGGGGGCAGGGCGGCAACCTGATTGGCCGGCTCAAGGCGTTCTCGGCATTCCGCTGCACACCTTCGGGCAGCTAGCCGGGAGCCACCCGGCGATTCGACCTCAGCCTTCCAGAATGAAGGCGGCGGCGACCTTGCGGCCTTCGCCGGCCAGGATGTTGAAGGTGCGCGCGGCGGCTGGATTGTTCATCACTTCCAGGCCGATGCCGCGTGACAGGCAGGCGGCCATCACCACCGCCGGCGGGAACACCTGACGGTCACCTGTGCCGAGCACGATCAGCGCAGGGTTCAGCGCCAGGATCGGCTCCAGGTCAGCCAGCTGCAGCGCAGTGGCGCTCACCACCGGCCATTGCGTGACCAGCTGGTCCGGGGTCAGGAAGAAACTGCTGCCCAGTGCCTGGTCATTCACCTTGGCCGAGCGGCCATCGGCGGCACGGAGGCTATAGGCGTAATCCGGCGGTTCGTGGTTCAGCTGCATGGCAGTAGGGCGATCAGCCGCGCGGCAGCACGATCTGGCGCTGTTCCTTGCTCGGGCGGTACAGCACGGCGACGTGGCCGATGCGCTGCACCAGCGCGCTTTCGGTGGCTTCGACGATCTCGACGATCATCACGTCACGGGCGTCGCGGCCTTCGGCAGCGACCTTCACCTTGACCAGCTCGTGGCGCTCCAGCACTTCGTTCAGCTCAGCGATGAAGGCCGGGGTCACACCCTTGCCGCCGGTCTGCAGCAGGGCCTTCAGCTCGTGGGCTTGGCCGCGCAGGAAACGGGTCTGGGAGGCGGTCAGGGCGATGGACATGCAGGAAAACACGGTTGAATGGGGCGATCAGGGTATCATGAGGACCCCATCAGCCCCTATTTTCAATGGCTACCCGCAGCAAAAGCAGCCAGCGCTGGCTCAAGGAACACTTCTCCGACCCCTTCGTGAAGAAGGCCCAGGCCGAAGGCATGCGCTCGCGCGCCGCCTACAAGCTCGAAGAGCTGCTGGAACGTGACCGGTTGCTGAAGCCGCACATGGTGGTGGTCGACCTCGGTGCCGCCCCGGGTGGCTGGTCTCAGCAGGTGCGGAGACAGATCGGCGACACCGGTCGCGTGCTGGCGCTGGACATCCTGGACATGCCGCCGCTGGCCGGCGTGGAGTTCCTTCATGGTGACTTCAGGGAAGAAGCCGTCCTATCGCAGTTTGAAGCCATGCTCGGGGATCAGCCGGTAGACCTTGTGCTGTCGGACATGGCCCCCAATAAGAGTGGTGTAGGCGCGGTCGACCAGCCGCGGATGATGCACCTGGCGGAGCTGGCCCTGGATTTTGCCGACAACCACCTGAAGACCGGTGGGGCGTTCCTGATCAAGCTGTTCCAGGGTGAGGGCTTTGACGACTACGTGCGCGACATGCGCCGCCGGTACGACAAGGTCTCCATCCGCAAGCCGGAAGCGTCGCGCAAGCGCTCTCCCGAGGTGTATGCCTTGGGTCAGGGAAAACGCGCCCACATGAAGTAAGCTCGCAACGTACGCAAGTTCGACCCCAACGCAACGCCAGCACTGAGAGGAACACCGGAGCCAATGAGGATGAACGACTTGACCAAGAACCTCCTGCTATGGGTGGTCGTCGCCGTCGTGCTGATGGTGGTCTTCCAGAGCTTCTCGCCGAAGTCCTCCGGGGCCGGCGCGCAGGGCGCGTCTTACTCGCAGTTCCTGGACCAGGTGGACAGCGGCAACGTGCAGAAGGTCGCCTTTGGCGGCGACATGCGTGGCGGCACCAGCCAGCTGACCTACACCACCCGCGGTGGGCAGTCGTCCACCATCACCGCGCCGTTCGATCGTGACCTGATCAACGTGCTGCGTACCAAGAACGTGGAGATCGTGCAGGAGGAGCCGTCCAGCGGCATTTCCCTCGGCGCGATCCTGATGAATTTCCTGCCGGTCATCCTGATCATCGGCTTCTGGTTGTTCATCATGCGCCAGATGCAGGGCGGTGGCGGCGGTGCCAAGGGCGCGATGTCCTTCGGCAAGTCGCGCGCCAAGCTGCAGGGCGAAGACCAGATCAAGGTCACCTTCGCCGACGTCGCCGGCTGCGACGAGGCCAAGGAAGAAGTGGGCGAACTGGTCGACTTCCTGCGCGACCCGTCCAAGTTCACCAAGCTGGGCGGCAAGATTCCGCGCGGCGTGCTGATGGTGGGCCCGCCGGGTACCGGCAAGACGCTTCTGGCCAAGGCCATCGCCGGCGAAGCCAAGGTGCCGTTCTTCTCGATCTCCGGTTCGGACTTCGTGGAAATGTTCGTCGGCGTCGGCGCCAGCCGCGTGCGTGACATGTTCGAGCAGGCCAAGAAGCACGCGCCGTGCATCATCTTCATCGACGAAATCGACGCCGTCGGCCGCCACCGTGGCGCCGGCCTGGGCGGCGGTCACGACGAGCGCGAGCAGACCCTGAACCAGCTGCTGGTCGAGATGGACGGTTTCGAGGGTGGCGAAGGCGTGATCGTGATCGCCGCGACCAACCGTCCGGACGTGCTGGACCCGGCGCTGCTGCGCCCGGGCCGTTTCGACCGCCAGGTCGTGGTCGGCCTGCCGGACGTGAAGGGCCGCGAGCACATCCTCAAGGTCCACATGCGCAAGCTGCCGCTGGCTGACGACGTCGAGCCGATGGTGATCGCGCGTGGTACCCCGGGCTTCTCCGGTGCGGACCTGGCCAACCTCTGCAACGAGGCGGCCCTGTTCGCCGCGCGCGGCAACGAGAAGGAAGTCCGCATGGACCACTTCGACCGTGCCCGCGACAAGATCCTGATGGGTGCCGAGCGCCGCTCGATGGCCATGAGCGAGGACGAGAAGACCCTGACCGCGTACCACGAGGCCGGCCACGCCATCGTCGGCCGCCTGGTGCCCGAGCACGACCCGGTCTACAAGGTCACCATCATTCCGCGCGGCCGTGCGCTGGGTGTGACCATGTACCTGCCGGAAGGCGACAAGTATTCGATGAACCGCGTGGCGATCCAGTCGCAGCTGTGCTCGCTGTACGGCGGCCGCGTCGCCGAAGAGCTGATCTTCGGCGAGGACAAGGTCACCACCGGCGCCTCCAACGACATCGAGCGTGCCACCAAAATGGCCCGCAACATGGTCACCAAGTGGGGCCTGTCCGAGCAGCTCGGCCCGATCGCGTATGGCGAAGAGGACGACGAGGTGTTCCTGGGCCGTTCGGTCACCCAGCACAAGAGCGTGTCCAACGACACGGCGCGCCGGATCGACGAGGAAGTGCGCAACATCCTCGACAAGGCCTACGCCCGCACGACCCAGCTGCTGACCGAGAACATCGACAAGCTGCACGCGATGTCGCAGCTGCTGCTGCAGTACGAGACCATCGACGCGCCGCAGATCGACGCGATCATGGAAGGCCGCGATCCGCCGCCGCCGGCGGGCTGGAGCAAGTCGAACAAGGATGGCGGCAACGACAAGGGCGGCGACGCCCGTCCGCTGCCGCCGATCGCAGGCCCGGCCGAATCGCACTGACGGCCCGCTGCAGGTGACACCAGACGAGGCCGGGGCAACCCGGCTTCGTCGTTTCCGGGCCACTGGCCCATCCCGAAGATCCGATCTGACGCTGGAGCCCGCATGTCCGCCCCGAAGCCCGAACCGATTTCCCACACTGCCGAAATGGTGATCGCCACCGTGGTCGGCGTGGGTGTGGGCCTGGGGGCCGACAACCTGCTGCTGGGCTGCGTGGTGGGTATCGGGGTCGGCATCGTGCTGAGCATTGCCAAGACCCTGTACGTGGACCGCAAGCGCCGCCGCCGTTGAGGGGGTGTCGGCAGGGCTTCGCCCTGCACCCGTGGTAGTGCCGGCCGCTGGCCGGCAACCTCAACAGCAACAGCGACAGCGGCATTCCGTGGTTTGGCGGGGCGGTGTGGGTTGGCAGGACACGCCGTAAACCCGTCCCTGGGGGCTCGATGGCGCCATCCATGGCGCCAACGGTCCTGCCAGCCCACACCGCCCCACCTCTGACAGATTCCTGCTGCTGTTGGTAGGTGTCGACCTTGGTCGACACGGTAGATCCACGCCATGCGTGGATGCATTTCGATTCCAATTCGAAATATTCGATTCCGATGGAGATTCATCCACGCATGGCGTGGATCTACTGCAGATCGCGGAGATCTGTCGAAGGCGGGGTGGATCCGGTTGCGGGGGCGTGAGCCGCATGGATGCGGCGACCGAGCCTACATGGACGTATTTACGGCGTCCCCCGCAACTGGACCCACCCCGCCATCCCACAGGAAACCCGCTGTTGCTGTTGCTCTGGCCTCTGCGGGTGCAGGGCGCCGCCCTGCCGAACTAAACTACCCGCCGTTGTCCCTGCAGGATTGCCCATGTTCGATACCTCGCCCCAGCTCGATTGCGCCGGCCGCATCCTGCGCCTCGACCGTGCCCGGGTCATGGGCATCGTCAACGTCACCCCGGACTCCTTCTCCGATGGCGGCGCGCACGACACCACCGAGGCCGCGGTCGCACATGGCCTCAAGCTGGTCGAGGAGGGCGCGGACCTGCTGGACATCGGCGGCGAATCGACCCGGCCGGGCGCTGCGCCGGTATCGGTGGAGGAGGAACTGCGCCGGGTGATTCCGGTGATCGAGCAGCTGGCCGCACGCACCCGGGTGCCGATCAGCATCGACACCTTCAAGCCGGAAGTGATGCGCGCGGCGGTGGCGGCTGGCGCCGGCATGATCAATGACATCTACGGCCTGCGTCAGGAAGGGGCGCTGGACGCCGCCGCTGCAACCGGCGTGCCGGTGGTGCTGATGCACATGCAGGGCGAGCCAGGCCACATGCAGGCCGATCCACATTACGACGACGTGGTCGCCGAGGTGCACGGCTTCCTGGTCCAGCGCCTGTTCGCTGCCGAGATGGCGGGCATTTCGAAGAAGAACCTGCTGATCGATCTCGGTTTCGGTTTCGGCAAGACCACTGCCCACAACATGACCCTGCTGGCACGCTCCGAGCGGTTCCTGGAGCTGGGCGTGCCGATGCTGGCTGGCCTGTCGCGCAAGCGCAGCCTGGGCGAACTGACCGGTCGCGACACGCCGTCCGAGCGCGTGGCCGCCTCGGTGGCCGCGCACCTGATCGCGGTGCAGCGCGGCGCACGCATCGTGCGCGTGCATGACGTGACCGCCACCGTTGATGCACTGAAGATCTGGCAGGCAGTCGAGGCCGTGCCAACGCCGCGCGCCGACGCCACGCCGACGATCCGCTGGCCGGACGAAGACTGATGGGCATCGACCGGCGGCCACTGGCGATCGCCGTGATGGGGCCGACCGCCAGTGGCAAGACCGCCACCGCGATCGCCCTGGCGAAGCAGCTGGATGGCGAGATCGTCAGCGTCGATTCGGCGCTGGTCTACCGGCATCTGGATATCGGCTCGGCCAAGCCGGATGCGGCCGAGCGGGCGCAGGCGCCGCACCATCTGCTGGACCTGCGCGATCCGTGGCAGACCTATTCGGCGGCCGAGTTCGCCGCCGATGCCGGCCGCGTCGTGGCCGACATCGTGGCACGCGGCAAAACGCCGATCCTGGCAGGTGGCACGGGGCTGTACTTCCGGGCCCTGCTGCAGGGCCTGTCGCCGATGCCGGAGGCCGACCCGGTGATGCGCGAAGCACTCAGCACCGAGGCGGCCGAGCGGGGCTGGGCGGCACTGCACGCAGAACTGGCCAAGGTCGATCCAGCCGCAGCCGCACGTATCCATGCCACCGACCCGCAACGCATCCAGCGGGCGCTGGAGGTCTATCGCCTCACCGGCACGCCGATCAGTGAATGGCAGCGCCGGCCGGGCGTCGCGCCATTGCCGGTGCGCACCCTCAAGCTGATCCTCGCCCCGCGTGACCGCGCGGTACTGCACCAGCGCATCGAGGCGCGCTTCGACGCCATGCTGGCGCAGGGCTTCCTGGACGAGGTGCGGGCACTGCGTGCAATGCCGGAAATGGCCGCCGTGACGGCGCCGCTGGACCTGCCGGCGGTGCGCGCGGTTGGCTATCGCCAGGCCTGGGAATACCTGGACGGGGAGGGTGATGCCGCCCGTTTCCGTGACAAGGCGATCTTCGCCACCCGGCAGCTGGCCAAGCGCCAGCTGACCTGGCTGCGCGGCGAGCTTGATGCGCGCTGGTTCGACCCCCATGTCGATGGGGAGCGCCTGGCCGGCGCGGTGTCGACCTTCGTCGCACGCTGAACCCCCGCCAGCCGTGTAACATCATCGGTCGGCGGGCGGCTCGGGGGCCGTGGCAACCGTCGGCAACCCAATAAGAACAATAATCAGGAGTGTGCAATGTCCAAGGGGCAATCGCTGCAGGATCCTTTCTTGAACGCACTGCGGCGCGAGCGCGTGCCGGTTTCGGTGTACCTGGTCAACGGCATCAAGCTGCAGGGCACGATCGAGTCGTTCGACCAGTTCGTGGTCCTGCTGCGCAACACGGTCAGTCAGATGGTCTACAAGCACGCCATTTCCACGGTCGTTCCGGCACGCAACGTGAAGGTCGGTCCGGGCGGTGGTTACGTGCAGTCGGGTGAAGGTGGTCAGGCAGGTGATGAAGCAGACGAGTAAGACCGGAGCGGTGAATGTTTGACCGCTCGAAAAAGGGCGAACACGCCTTGTTGATCCAGCCCCATTTCGGCAAGCTGGAAGACGATG
Organism: Stenotrophomonas sp. YJH_SMC_6; assembly: GCF_059371335.1. Lineage (NCBI taxonomy): Bacteria > Pseudomonadati > Pseudomonadota > Gammaproteobacteria > Lysobacterales > Lysobacteraceae > Stenotrophomonas > Stenotrophomonas sp. YJH_SMC_6. The sequence continues at coordinate 7,474 of NZ_JCAFUM010000021.1, forward strand.
TGCTGGAAGAATTCGGTGATCTGGCCCGCTCGGCTGGGGCCAGCATCGCCGCGACGATCACTGCACGCCTGGACCGTCCGAATCCGTCGACCCTGATCGGCAGCGGCAAGCTGGACGAGATCAAGGCCGCAGCCGATGCCAGCGGTGCCGACCTGATCCTGGTCAACCATGCGTTGAGCCCGGGCCAGGAGCGCAACCTGGAACGATTCCTGGAGCGCCGGGTGATCGACCGTACCGGCCTGATCCTGGACATCTTCGCCCAGCGTGCGCACAGCCACGAGGGCAAGCTGCAGGTCGAGCTGGCGCAGCTGCGGCATCTGGCCACGCGGCTGGTGCGCGGCTGGACCCACCTGGAGCGCCAGCGCGGTGGTTCGATCGGCCTGCGCGGCCCGGGTGAAACCCAGCTGGAAACCGACCGCCGTCTGCTGCAGAAGCGGGTCGAACAGCTGCAGAAACGCCTGGAAAAGGTGGAAGTGCAGCGCACCCAGATGCGCCGTGCGCGCGTGCGCAGCGAACTGCCGCGCGTGGCCCTGGTGGGCTACACCAACGCAGGCAAGTCGACCCTGTTCAACGCCATGACCGGCGCCGAGGCTTATGCCGCCGACCAGCTGTTCGCGACGCTGGACCCAACCGTGCGCCGCATTGCGGTGCCGGGGGGCAACGTGGTGCTGGCCGACACCGTCGGTTTCGTCCGCGACCTGCCACATGACCTGGTCGCCGCGTTCCGTTCGACCCTGTCCGAAGCGCGCGAGGCCGATTTCCTGCTGCACGTGGTCGACGCCGCCGATCCGCATCGCGAGGAGCGCATCGCCCAAGTCGACGAGGTGCTGACCGCGGTCGGTGCCGGCGACCTGCCGCAGCTGCTGGTGTTCAACAAGATCGACCGCATCGACGGTGCCGACGTCCGCCACGACGGCCAGGATGGCATCCCGGACGAATCGCGCCGCGAGCGGGTGTGGATTTCCGCACGCGACGGGCAGGGCCTGGAGCTGCTGCAGGCGGTGCTGGGCAAGCGCCTGGGCCTACAGCACGTCACCGGCGAACTGCGCCTGCCACCCGATGCCGGCCGCCTGCGCGCGCGCCTGCACCAGCTGGAAGTGATCCGCAGCGAGCAGGCCGATGAAGACGGCTGGCTGCTGCAGGTCGACCTGCCGATCGCCGAAGCCGAAAAGCTGGCCGCCAGTGCCGACGGCGCGCCGATCCGGGCGCTGCTGCCGGAGAAGCTGCCGGAGTGGTGAGGTAGCGGCCAATCCCCGGTAGTGCCGGTCGCTGGCCGGCAGCGACCGTGCTGGAGGGGCGCGACATCCGCCTGTCATCTGCGGTACAACGTGCAGGTTCTTCACCCCACCGTCATGCCGATGTCCATTCCCACCGACGCCGACCTCAACGCCCAGTCCGCCGCGCTCGGGCAGCGCCTGCAGCAGGCTTCGCTGCAGCTGGTGACCGCTGAAAGCTGCAGTGGTGGCTGGATCGCCAAATGCATGACCGACATCGCCGGTTCCTCGGCGTTCTTCGACTGCGGCATGGTGGTCTACAGCTACGAGGCCAAGCAGCGCCTGCTGGGGGTGCGCGCGCAGACGCTGGAGCAGTTCGGCGCGGTCAGCCGCGAAACCGTGCTGGAAATGGTGTCCGGTGCGCTGGTCAATTCGGGTGCCGGCATCGCCGTCGCGGTGACGGGCATCGCCGGTCCCGGCGGCGGCAGCCCGGACAAGCCGGTCGGCAGTGTCTGGATCGGCTGGAAGCGCCGTGGCGGCTATGCCCGCGCCGAGCTGTTCCAGTTCGATGGCGACCGCGAAGCCATCCGCCGGCAAACCGTGGCAGCGGCATTGCGCGGTATCGACGCCCAGCTGTGACATGCTGCTCCGGTAATCGTCCGGAGCACGCATGATGTGGGAAACGCTGGGCACGGTCCGTGACCTGGGCCGACTGCAGGAAATCGCCGTCGTCCTGATCCGCTATGGCTTCGGCGACGTGGTGCGGCGCATCGGCCTGGCCAGTACGCTGGAGCGGGCAGGGCGCCTTCTGCACTGGAACGAGGAGCGGCAGGAACTGTTGCGGATGACCGCACCAGTGCGCGTGCGCAGCGCGATGCAGGATCTCGGTCCCACTTTCGTCAAGCTCGGGCAGGTGCTGGCGACGCGCGTTGACCTGCTGCCGCCGGAATGGATCGCTGAGCTGTCCGAACTGCAGAACGCGGTACCTGCGCTGCCGTATGCGGACATCCGTGAGCAGCTTGAGGCCGACCTTGGCGCACCGCCTGCAGAGGTGTTCGCGTTCCTCGATGAAACCCCGATGGCTGCCGCCTCGCTGGCGCAGGCCCATCGCGCGCGCCTGCATGATGGTCGCGAGGTGGTGCTGAAGGTGCGGCGCCCCGGCATCCGCGATGTGGTCGAGGCCGACCTGCGTCTGCTGGCCCGCCTGGCCGAGATCGTCGAGGCGCGCCTGCCGGACCTGCGTCGTTACCGCCCGGCCGAGGTCGTGCAGCAGTTCACCGTGTCGCTGCGCCGCGAACTGGATTTCGCGGCGGAATGCCGCAATGCCGAGCGCATCGCGCGCAACTTCAGCGGCCGTGACGACATACTGATTCCGAAGGTGCACTGGCAGTGGACCTGCGAGAGCCTGAACGTGCAGGACTTCGTCGAGGGCATTCCTGGCCGAGACCTGGCCGGCGTCGATGCGGCGGGCCTGGACCGGCGCGAGCTGGCACGGCGTGGCGCCGGCATCGTGCTGAAAATGGTGCTGGAGGACGGCAGCTTCCACGCCGATCCGCACCCGGGCAACATCATCTATGTACGTGATGGCCGCATCGGCGTGATTGATTTCGGCATGGTCGGCGCCTTGTCGGAAGTCCGGCGTTTCCAGGTGGCGCAGCTGCTGCACGGGCTGGTCGAGCAGGATCCGCAGGGCGTGGCCGACGTGCTGCTGGACTGGGCCGGCGGTGTTGAGGTGGACGAGAACAGGCTGCAGCACGACATCAGCCAGTTCGTAGATCAATACCGTGGCGTGCCGCTGAAGGACCTGCGCATCGGCCTGATGCTGGGCGACATCACCCAGCTGCTGCGCAGCTACAGCCTGACCCTGCCGGCTGACCTGGCGCTGATGATCAAGGCGTTCCTGACCCTGGAAGGCATGGGCCGGCAGCTGGACCCGGATTTCGACATGGCCAGTGCCGCGCGCCCGTTCCTGGAGCGGGTGGTGCTGCAGCGCTATGCGCCCAAGGCGCTGCTCAAGCGCGGCCGCCGCAGCCTGCTGGGCCTGGTCGACTTCGCCGGTGAGCTTCCCCGCGACCTGCGCAAGCTGGTGCAGGCGGCGCGCCGGGGACGCCTGCAGTTGAAGGTGGAAACCACGGCGCTGCAGGGCTTCGGCGAACAGGTGAACCGCGCAGCGAACCGGTTGGTGATGGGCATCGTCACTGCTGCGCTGATCATCGGTTCCTCGATCGTGATGCACAGCGTCGGCGGCGTCTCCAGCCGCTGGCTGCTGGCGCTGGGCGTCTGCGGCTTCATCGGCGCCGGCTTCTGCGGCGTGTGGATCCTGTTCTCGATATGGAGAAGCGGTAAACACACCTGAGTGTGTTTACCGCAGCGGTTCCCAGCGGGAACCGCGGAATCGCTGCGCGATTCCTGTAGAGCCGACCGCTGGTCGGCTGCCTTTGCTCCTGGTGCCGGGCCATACCCGGCGACGCTTGCCGAGCATGCCTCGGCCCAACAGGCCCGCGCCACTCCATGTCGTTTGCGGCACTTGCAGTCCCGGATATTAGTAGTAATACTACTAACCATGGACCTGACCGACACCCAGCAGGCGATCCTGCAGTTGATCGCCGAGCGTATCGAGAGCGAAGGCGCGCCGCCCTCGCAGACTGAAATCGCACGTGCGTTCGGCTTCAAGGGCGTGCGCGCGGCCCAGTACCACCTGGAAGCCCTGGAGCAGGCCGGTGCGATCCGTCGCATCCCCGGCCAGGCCCGCGGCATCCGCCTGGTGCAGGCGCCGCCGGTCGAGAAGCTGGCCGAGCCGGGCCTGCCCGACAGTGTGCTGCGCCTGCCGGTGCTGGGCCGGGTTGCGGCCGGCCTGCCGATCGGCGCCGACATCGGCTCGGACGATTTCGTGGTGCTGGACCGGGTGTTCTTCTCGCCAGCGCCGGACTACCTGCTGAAGGTGCAGGGCGATTCGATGATCGACGAGGGCATCTTCGACGGTGACCTGATCGGCGTGCACCGCACCCGCGACGCCCATTCCGGGCAGATCGTGGTGGCCCGCATCGATGACGAGATCACGGTCAAGCTGCTGAAGATCGCCAAGGATCGCATCCGCCTGCTGCCGCGCAATCCCGATTACAAGCCGATCGAGGTACTGCCGGATCAGGACTTCGCGATCGAGGGGCTCTATTGCGGCCTGCTGCGGCCCAACCGTTGACCCGTTCCATAGCGCATTACCCCGCGGTCTTTTGTGGCGATTCTCTGGTTCCACTGAGGTTGGTACGGATGTCCGATAATTCTTTTCAGAGCGCCGGGCAGAATCTCAGCCTGTGCGATACGTCCGACTTAAAGTGAACCCATGGCAAAGAAGACCCCCAAAGACAGCACCTCCAACGACACGACCTCTGCAAGGACCAATCCGATGGACGAGAACAAGAAGCGCGCCCTCGCTGCAGCTCTGGGCCAGATCGAAAAGCAGTTCGGCAAGGGCTCGGTGATGCGCATGGGCGACCGCGTGGTCGAACCCGTCGAAGCCATCCCGACCGGTTCGCTGATGCTCGACATCGCGCTGGGCATTGGTGGTCTGCCGAAGGGCCGTGTCGTCGAGATCTACGGGCCGGAATCCTCGGGCAAGACCACCTTGACCCTGCAGGCCATCGCCGAATGCCAGAAGATGGGCGGCACCGCGGCCTTCATCGACGCCGAGCACGCGCTGGACCCGATCTACGCCGCCAAGCTGGGCGTGAACGTGGACGACCTGCTGCTGTCGCAGCCGGACACCGGTGAGCAGGCGCTGGAAATCGCCGACATGCTGGTCCGTTCGGGTTCGGTCGACATCCTGGTGATCGACTCGGTTGCCGCGCTGACCCCGAAGGCCGAAATCGAAGGCGAGATGGGCGACCAGCTGCCAGGCCTTCAGGCCCGCCTGATGAGCCAGGCGCTGCGCAAGCTGACCGGCAACATCAAGCGCTCCAACACCCTGGTGATCTTCATCAACCAGCTGCGCATGAAGATCGGCGTGATGATGCCGGGCCAGAGCCCGGAAACCACCACGGGTGGCAACGCGCTGAAGTTCTACGCCTCGGTCCGCCTGGACATCCGCCGTATCGGCGCGATCAAGAAGGGTGACGAGATCATCGGTAACCAGACCAAGATCAAGGTCGTCAAGAACAAGCTGGCACCTCCGTTCAAGCAGGTCATCACCGAGATCCTGTATGGCGAAGGCATCAGCCGTGAAGGCGAGCTGATCGACATGGGTGTGGATGCCAAGCTGGTCGAGAAGGCTGGCGCCTGGTACAGCTACGGTGAAGAACGCATTGGCCAGGGCAAGGACAACGCCCGCGGCTACCTGCGCGACAACCCGACTGTCGCCGCCAAGCTCGAGGCCGAGCTGCGCGAGAAATTCCAGCCGGCCGAAGCGGCCCGCGAGGAAGGCGACGACGAAGGCGAAGACGAATAAGGCTTGCTGTGGGGCAGGGTGGCGCCGTCAGTGACGTTGCCCTGTCCCGCAGGTTCGAATCGCCCAGGGATGGGCTGGGCGCCACGGATGGCGCCACCCTTGGAGTACCCATGTCCGACGCCGAAGACATTCCGACCGGCCGCAAGCGCCGGCCGCGTGAGCAGACCCCCGTGCAACGGGCACTGGGCCTGCTGGTCCGCCGCGAGCACTCGCGCAAGGAACTCACCCGCAAGCTGACCGCCCGTGGCATCGAAGACGAAGCCGCGCAGGCCGCTGTCGCCAAGTTGACCGAGGCCGGCTGGCAGGACGACACCCGTTTTGCCGAGAACCTGGTGAGGATGCGCGCCAACACCGGTTATGGGCCGATCCATGTCCGCGCCGAGCTGGGGACCCACGGCCTGGACAGTGCCGCGATTGCCGCAGCGATGGACAGCTACGAAGGCGACTGGCAGGAAAACGCCCGTGATCTGGTCCGCCGACGCTTTGGCGAGGCCGGCCCGCAGGACCTGACACAGCGGCGCAAGGCTGCCGATCTGCTGGCCCGGCGGGGCTTCGACGGCGACAGCATCCGCCGCGCGACCCGCTACGACCCGGATGACTGAGACTGGCGGCGCCGGGCCTGATACCCTTTAGGTTTTCGGCGGTCCCTCGCGACCCTGGCCAACGCGGCCGGTGGTCCGGGTCCGCCGGCCCGCAGACTGCCAGCCCCCAATGAACGCATCCGCCAAATTCACGACTTCCCAGATCCGCAGCGACTTCCTTGAATTCTTCAAGGGCAAAGGCCACACCATCGTGCCGTCGGCGCCGCTGGTGCCGGGCAATGATCCGACCCTGCTGTTCACCAACTCCGGCATGGTGCAGTTCAAGGACGTGTTCCTTGGCGCGGAAAAGCGCAGCTACGTGCGCGCGGCCGACGTCCAGCGCTGCCTGCGCGCGGGCGGCAAGCACAACGACCTCGACCAGGTCGGCTACACCGCGCGCCACCACACTTTCTTCGAAATGCTGGGCAACTGGTCGTTCGGCGACTACTTCAAGAAGGACGCGATCGCCTGGGCCTGGGAACTGCTGACCCAGGTCTGGAAGCTGCCGGCCGATCGCCTGCTGGTCACCGTCTACCAGACCGATGACGAAGCCTACGCGCTGTGGCGCGACATGGTCGGCGTGCCGGAAGAGCGCATCGTGCGCATCGGCGACAACAAGGGCGCACCGTTCGCCTCGGACAACTTCTGGCAGATGGCCGACACCGGCCCGTGCGGCCCGTGCACCGAGATCTTCTACGACCACGGTGACCATATTGCCGGTGGCCCCCCGGGTTCCCCGGATGAAGATGGCGACCGCTTCATCGAAATCTGGAACCTGGTGTTCATGCAGTTCGACCGCCAGCCCGACGGCACCCTGGTACCACTGCCGGCGCCGTGCGTGGATACCGGCATGGGCCTGGAGCGCCTGGCGGCGATCCTGCAGCACGTGCACACCAACTATGAGATCGACCTGTTCCAGGCGCTGATCCGCAAGGCCTCCGAGCTGACCGGCACCGCCGACCTGGAAAACAAGTCGCTGCGCGTGATCGCCGACCACATCCGTGCCTGTTCGTTCCTGATCGTCGATGGCGTGCTGCCGTCCAACGAAGGCCGCGGTTACGTGCTGCGCCGTATCATCCGCCGCGCACTGCGCCACGGCTGGATGCTGGGCGTGCGCCAGCCGTTCTTCAGCAAGCTGGTGCCGACCCTGGTCGAGCAGATGGGCGAAGCCTATCCGGAACTGCCGGCGGCGGTGGACACCGTCACCCGTGCGCTGCAGGCCGAAGAAGAGCGTTTCGCCGAAACCCTCGATGCCGGCATGAAGATCTTCGAGGACGTCGCGGGCAAGGCCAGCAATGGCGTGATCCCGGGCGTTGACGCCTTCCGCCTGTACGACACCTATGGTTTCCCGCTCGACCTGACCCAGGACATCGCCCGCGAGCGCGACCTGACCGTCGACATTGCCGGCTTCGATGCCGCGATGGAGCAGCAGCGCGAGACCGCGCGCGCGGCCGGCAAGTTCGGTGGTGGCGTGACCCTGCCCGCCGAGCTGGTGGCGACCCTGAGCCCGACCCTGTTCCTGGGCTACGATCGCCTGCAGGCTGACGGCCTGACCGTGCTGGCCCTGCTCAAGGACGGCCGTCCGGTGCAGTCGGCCGATGCCGGTGACGCAGTCATCGTCATCACCAACCAGACCCCGTTCTACGCCGAGTCCGGCGGCCAGGTCGGTGACACCGGCGTACTGACCGGCAACGGCGTGCGCCTGGCGGTGGACGACACCCAGAAGTTCGCCGGCCAGTTCCATGGCCATGTCGGCACCCTGTCCGAAGGCGGCCTGAAGGTCGGCGACGTGCTCTCCGGCCAGGTCGATGGCGAGCGCCGTGGCGCCACCATCCTCAACCACTCGGCCACCCACCTGCTGCACGCCGCCCTGCGCGAAGTGCTGGGCAGCCACGTGCAGCAGAAGGGCTCACTGGTCGCTCCGGACCGCCTGCGTTTCGACTTCTCGCACTTCCAGCCGATCAGCGCGGAAGAGCTTGCCGTGATCGAGCGCAAGGTCAACCAGCAGGTGCGCGCCAACAACGCCGCTGAAGTACACAACATGGGCATGCAGGAGGCGCTGGATTTCGGCGCGATGGCCCTGTTCGGCGAGAAGTACGGCGAGCACGTGCGCGTGCTGAAGATGGGTGACTACTCCACCGAACTGTGCGGTGGTACCCACGTCAACCGTACCGGCGACATCGGCCTGTTCAAGATCACCTCCGAGGGCGGCGTCTCCGCGGGCGTGCGCCGCATCGAGGCTGTTACCGGCCAGGGTGCGCTGGATTACGTGGACGCCGAAGAGGCCCGCCTGGCCGAGGCCGCTGAACTGCTCGGTGGCAGCGCTGCCGACGTGGTCGAGAAGATCCGTGCCCTCGGCCAGCGCCAGAAGCAGCTGGAGCGCGAACTGGAGGCCGTGAAGGCCAAGGTCGCCGCCGGTGCCACGGCCGATCTGTCCGGCCAGGCCGTCGAGGTTGCTGGCGTGAAGGTACTGGCTGCCCGCCTGGAGGGCTTCGACGCCAAGGCCCTGCGTGACGCCATGGACCGCCTCAAGCAGCAGCTGGGCGACGCGGTGATCGTGCTGGCCGGCGCCCAGGACGGCAAGGCCGCCTTGGTCGCGGGTGTGAACGGCAGTGCAATGGGCAAGGTCAAGGCCGGGGAACTGTTGTCCCATATCGCCAGTCAGATCGGGGGCAAGGGCGGCGGACGCCCGGACCTCGCCCAGGGTGGTGGCGAGGACGGGCCCGCCCTTGCCACTGCGCTGGCTGCAGTCGTCGAATGGGTCAGCCCCCGCCTGTGATGAACCTGGCCGTCCCCCTCCTTGTAGGAGCGGGACGGCTGACGGTACCATTGCGAATCTTTTCCCTTTGTCGTGGTAGCGCTTCTTGACGGAGCGTCAAGCCGGTGGGGGATACCCTTCCACACGGTTCCATGGAGACTTACAAAAATGTTGATCCTGACTCGCCGCGTCGGCGAAACCCTGATGATCGGAGACTCGGTGAGCGTCACCGTGCTTGGCGTCAAGGGTAACCAGGTGCGTATCGGCATCACCGCGCCGAAGGACGTTGCTGTGCATCGCGAAGAGATCTATCAGCGCATCCAGCGCGGTGACGAAGCCGGTGGCACCGGTAGTGAAAATTCTGCCGAATAACGCTTTACCTTCGCACTCGATTAACGTTATGATTCACGCCCCGCTGAGGTGCAACGCACCAGACGCGGAGAAAACCCCGGAGTGATGCCCGAGTGGCCGAAGGGGCTCCCCTGCTAAGGGAGTATAGGGTCAAAAGCTCTATCGAGGGTTCGAATCCCTCTCACTCCGCCAGATACAAAGAAGCGCCTGCAGATCCTCGATCTGCAGGCGTTTTTCTTTATCCGACACTCGCAGCGTGGAGCTGACTATCCTGGCTGATCGGTGCGGGAGGCAGGCGTTGGCATGGGCGTGGGTGTCATCGCCGGTGCCGGAGCGGGTGTACCCGGCAGCTGTGGCGGTTCAATGTGACGAGGTGGAATTTCCCGCCACAGCAACGCGAGCGTGCAGTCGTTGGCACGTTCCCTGCACATTCTTTCGGCCTTCCGCTGCGCGGCGTCCGCCGTCTTCTCGCCCAGTGCAAAGCCCAACGCAATCGTGCCGGTCGCTATGGCCGAATAGCCTTCGCTGGTGGTGCTGGCGGACTGACCGCAATTGCGCGATCGCGCTGCGCAGTAGTGCAGCGACTGCTGCATCGCAGTGGTGAGGGAAGACTGGTTCATCGAATAGCCGTAGCGGCCATCCTTGTCGTAGGTGATCGCAGACGCAGCACTTGCGGCTGATGAAACGGACAACAACAGCGCCAGTGAAACCGCATGCTTCCAGTTCATCACGCTCTCCTCTTTTGCCGATGGTGAATCAACCGGCGCGTGTGGCGCAACCACGCAGGGGGGGGGAGAACGCCTGCAGGCCATTTGCCCGCAGGCGCGTATCGACGCGTTCGATCCTCAGAGCTTCACCGTCACGCCCACCTGGAAACCGCGCCCGGGCAGCGGCGCGATGTACTTCAGCGGCGAGTTGTGCGGCCGTGCTTCTTGATTGAGCAGGTTGCTGCCGTTGGCGAACACCTCCATGCCGGCGATGTAGCTGTTGCGTACCGGCAGCTCACGGCTGACCTGCAGGTCGACCAGGTTGAATGCATCCAGCGGCACTTCCTCGCTCACGTTGCGGCCGAGGTACTTCTGCGTGTCGTAGTAGGTGCTGGACAGCCGCGCCTTCCAGCCCTCGCGCTGCCACTGCAGGGTGGCACCGTAGCGGTTGGTCGGCATGTTCGGCAGGTACTCGCCGTCATTGTGGGCATGCAACGAATCGGGGCGGTCGGCCTTGTTCTTCACCAGGTCGGCGAAGGCGGACACGTTCAACGTGCCGTAGCGACCCAGGTCCAATGCCTGCGAGGCATCGATCTCGAAGCCCTTCACCGTGGTGTCGGCCTGCTTCCAGTACTTCAGCGGCAGGCGGTTGGCGGTCTGCATGCCCGAGTAACCCAGGTACAGATAGTTCTCGTACTTCATCCGGTACGCGGTGGCCGACAGTTCGAAACCACCAAGGTGGAACAGGCCGGTCAGTTCCAGGTTCTTCGCGCGTTCCGGCTCGAGGTTCTGGTTGCCTTCTTCCTGGGTCATCACCGAATAGTGAGCATTGCTCGCATACAACTCGTTGATCTCCGGTGCGCGCTGCGAAGACGAGTAGCGCACCTTGGCGGCGAACAACGGACCGAGCTCGACATACGATCCCAGGCTGTAGCTGTTGAGCCGGTAGTCGCGGTCCTGCAGTTTCGCGTTGGCGGCATTGCGCGCGGTCTTGAAGCGGCTTGGTTGCAGGTCATGGTCAACGCGCTCGTGGCGCACGCCAGCGTCGAAACTGGCCCAGCCGAAGTCCAGCGTCTCCTTCAGGAACACCGCGTTGCTGCGGGTGTCGACGTCAGGCAGGTAGCGCAGCGAGCCACTGCCGGTGACATCACGCGACTGGTGGCTGAAACCCAGCATGCCGCTGAGCGGACCGACGCGCTGATGGCTGAGCAGCAGCTCGGCCTGGGTGCTCTCGAAATCGTAGTCGTTGGCGCGGGTGGCACCCAGCCGCTCGCCCGAGGTGTTGTCCAGCTTGGAAACGCGCAGTTCGGCGCGCTCGAACCACGGCAGCGGATCGCGCAGCAGGGCTTCCAGTGCATAGCGTTCCTGCTTGATCACCACCCCCACCGGCAGCCCGTTGGCATAGTTGGAACCGAACGACAGGTTCTGCATCGAGAACCCCGGCACGCCGTACTCGCTGTCCTTGGCATCGATGCTGATACCCACGTAACCACGGTCGAAGAACAGGGTCGACCCGAGCGCCACCTGCGAATTTCTCGCGTAGCTGTTGCCCAACCGGTGATGGTAATCGGGCGTCACGTCGTTGTTGATCTGCTTCTGCACGTACGACGGCGTGCCAGCGACATAGGCAGGATTGACCGGATTGATGTAGGTGCGGCGCTGCCAGACCGAAGTCGGATTGTTGGTGTAGAAGGAGAAATCGCCGTCGGCCCAGTCCGGGTTTTCGGTCATGAACTGGTCGATGTAGGGCTGCGACGCCTTGTTGTAGATCTGCTGCACGCGCGCTTCCTTCTGGCAGCTGTCGGCCAGCGCAGAGTTCACGCCACCGGTCGGCGGGAACAGGCGCGTGTTGCAGACACTGGCCTTGCTGTTGCCGGGGATGTCGTAGTGCGAGATGCGCTGACGCGAGACCTGCAGGTTGGTCGAGAAGTTGCGCTGGTTGTTGAAGTTCATGCGGAAGCCCTGCGCGTCGGCGGCGTTGAAGCCCTTGCGCAGGACCAGTTCCATCGACTGGTCCTTGTCTTCCATGCTGCGCGAGATCAGGCCCGAATCGATCTCCACGCTGCCGCCGATCGCATTGCCGCCGTAGCGCACGGTGTCGGAAGACTTGTTGACGGTGACACTGCGTACGAACAGCGGATCGAACGGGATGTTGATGTCGCCGCTGATCGCGTTCATCCCGAGGATGGACTGGCCGTCCTGCAGGATCTGCACGCGGTTGCCGCTGAGGCTGCGGATGACCGGGGCACCCGCGTTCGGCCCGAAAGCACTGTTCTGCACGCCGGAGACGTGTTCGAGCAGGCCGCCCAGGGTGCGGTTCTGCGCCTGTGGGTTGTCGACGGTGACCCGGCTGTCGATACGGGAGGGCTGGCTGGCCTGGACCTGGAGGGTGGGGAGGGTGGGTTCGTCCGCGGCCTGGGCGCTGTGGACGGCGAACAGAAGGGCGGTAGCAAGGAGATGGCGACGCATGGCGCGGTCCGTGAAATTGACGTGAAATGTTATAACGTAACTATTCAGGTCAACAAGAGCGGAAACCGCCTCGATTCAATGGGGCAGGGTGCTTTTGCCTCTCGGGATGGGACGGAGTCTCCCTCGTTCAGCGCACCGCCTTGCGCGTGCTGCTGGCGACCGGCACGATCTGGGCACTGCCCCGCAACGCCCCACGCAGAGCTTCCTCATTCGAACGGAGCCCCGTATGAAGCTGTTGTCCGCTGTGTTGTTGTCTGCGCTTTCGCTCTCCGCCGTTCCGGCGCTGGCGGTGGAAGCTTCGCCCTCACCGCTGCTGGGGCGCTGGTCGCTGGATATCGCCACGTCTGCGTTACCCGAAGCACAGCGCCCGAAGCAGGTGGTGCTGGAGTTCAAGGACGCCGGTGCGGGGCGGTGGAGTTCACACGTTGACATCGTCCTGCACGACGGCAAGACGATGAAATCCGACGGCACGTTGGCGCTGGACGGTACGCCCGGGCCCTTGTCCGGCACCTACGGCGCGGACAAGGCCAACCTGAAACTGCCGGCGCCGAATACCCTGGTGATGCAGCTGGTGGACCATGGCACGCCGGCCTCCACCCGCATCTATACCGTGGCGGCGGACCGTACGACGATGACCGAGACCAAGGCGTTCTACGGCCACGACGGCACGCCGATCCTGCAGACCAACCTGTTCAAGCGGATACCGTAGCGGCGCCGCCTGCGCCATGCCCACGGGGAGGGAATCCGCGGGCATGGCACCGGCAGCCTTACACCGAGGCCGGGTCGCGCTTGCCGGTGTCGATGCCGTACTTGTCGATGGCCTCCTGCATCCGCGAGCGCTCGATGCGGCCTTCGTCGGCCAGCGACTTCAGGGCGGCCAGCACGATGAAGTGGCGATCCACTTCGAAGAACGTGCGCAGCGACTCACGCGTGTCGGAACGGCCGAAGCCATCGGTACCGAGTGCGATGAAGCGGCGGTCGTTGATGAAGGGACGGATCTGGTCGCCGACGATCTTCATGTAGTCGGTGGCCACCACCACCGGGCCATCATGGCCCTGCAGGCACTCCTGCACGTAGGGTACGCGCGGTTCCTCAGCCGGGTGCAGCAGGTTCCAGCGTTCGGCGGCCAGGCCATCGCGGCGCAGTTCGGTCAGGCTGGTCGCGCTCCACACATCGCTGGCGATGCCGAAGTCCTGCTGCAGCAGTTCTGCCGCAGCTTCCACCTCGCGCAGGATCGAGCCTGCGCCCATCAGCTGCACGCGTGGATGCGAGGCGGCATCGGCGGCTGCCGGACGCAGCAGGTAGAGGCCCTTCAGGATGCCGGCCTCGGCGCCTTCGGGCAGTGCCGGCTGCGGGTAGTTCTCGTTGAGTACGGTGATGTAGTAGTAGATGTCTTCCTGGTCGACATACATGCGGCGCAGGCCGTCATGGATGATCACCGCCAGCTCGTAGTTGTAGGTCGGGTCGTAGGACACGCAGCTGGGAATCACCGACGACAGCACGTGGCTGTGGCCGTCATCGTGCTGCAGGCCTTCGCCCATCAGCGTGGTGCGGCCCGACGTGGCACCGAGCAGGAAACCGCGGGTACGCGCATCGGCAGCGGCCCAGGCCAGGTCTCCGACGCGCTGCAGGCCGAACATCGAATAGAAGATGTAGAACGGGATCGTGGCCAGGCCGTGGTTGCTGTAGGCGGTACCGGCGGCGATCCACGAACAGATCGCACCGGATTCATTGATGCCTTCCTGCAGGATCTGGCCGTCCTTGGCTTCCTTGTAATAGCTCAGCTGGCCGGCGTCCTGCGGGGTGTACAGCTGGCCCAGGTAGGAGTGGATGCCGATCTGGCGGAACAGGCCTTCCATGCCGAAGGTGCGCGATTCATCGGGCACGATCGGAATGACCAGCTTGCCCAGCTCCGGGTCCTTCAGCAGGCTGGTGAGGATGCGCACGAAGCCCATGGTGGTGGACTGACCGCGATCGCCGCTGCCCTGCAGCTGGGTGTTGAAGATCGACAGCGGCGGCAGCGGCAGCGGATCGACCTTGGCCAGGCGCGCCGGCAGCTGCCCGCCCTGGATGCGGCGGCGCTCGGCGAAGTAGGCCGCTTCGGCGCTGCCCGGTTCCGGGCGCAGATAGGGCATCTCCTCCAGCTGGTCGTCGCTGACCGGCAGGTTGAAGCGGTCGCGAAAAGCGCGCACCGCGTCGGCGCTCATCTTCTTCAGCTGGTGGTTGATGTTCTGGCCTTCGCCGGCTTCGCCCATACCGAAACCCTTGACCGTCTTGGCCAGGATCACCGTCGGCCGGCCGCTGGTGTTCACCGCCTGCTGGTAGGCGGCGTACACCTTCTGCGGATCGTGGCCACCACGTGCCAGCGCCCAGATGTCGTCGTCGCTCATGTGCGCGACCAGCTCCAGCAGCTCCGGGTAGCGGCCGAAGAAATGCTCGCGCACGTAGGCGCCGCTCTGCGACTTGAAGGTCTGGTAGTCGCCGTCCACGCATTCCATCATGCGCTGGCGCAGCAGGCCGCTGTGGTCGCGGGCCAGCAGGTCGTCCCAGCCACTGCCCCAGATCAGCTTGATCACGTTCCATCCGGCCGCGCGGAAGGTGCCTTCCAGTTCCTGGATGACCTTGGCGTTGCCGCGTACCGGACCGTCCAGGCGCTGCAGGTTGCAGTTGACCACGAACACGATGTTGTCCAGCCGCTCGCGGCCGGCCAGGGAAATTGCCGCCAGCGATTCGGGCTGGTCCATCTCGCCGTCGCCGAGGAAGGCCCAGACCTTGCGGCCCTGGTGTTCTTTCAGGCCGCGGTATTCCAGGTAACGCATGTAGCGCGCCTGGTAGGCGGCGGTCAGCGGGCCCAGCCCCATCGACACGGTGGGGAACTGCCAGAACTCCGGCATCAATCGCGGGTGCGGATACGAGGACAGGCCTTCGCGACCGGCTTCGCGGCGGAAGTTGTCCATGCGCGCTGGATCGATGCGGCCTTCCACGTACGCGCGGCCGTAGATCCCCGGCGCGGAGTGGCCCTGGATGTAGATCATGTCGCCGTCGAAGGTGTCAGTACGGCCACGGAAGAAATGATCGAAGCCCACGTCGTACAGCACAGCCGCCGACTGGTAGGTGGCGATGTGGCCGCCGACGTTGGAGTGCTTGCCGGCACGCAGCACCATCACCATCGCGTTCCAGCGGATCATCGCGTTCAGGCGGCGCTCGATGGCCAGGTCACCCGGGTAGGCCGGCTGGCGCTCGGGCGGGATGGTGTTGACGTAGGCGGTCCAGGCACGGGTATGCAGGTCGCCGTGCTGCCGGGCGTCCAGATCGCTGAGCTGGTCGATCAGGTAGTGCGCGCGCGGCCGGCCGCCGGCCTGCATCACCGCCTCCAGCGATTCACGCCACTCCTGGGTTTCCAGTGGATCGGTATCGAAGGGAATGAGGGCTTGGTTCATGGCTGTCTCCAGAGGGCGCCGGTCGGACGTCTGCCTGGGCGACAACACCGGCAGGGCGCACGGCACTGGAGCGGGGTCGCAACGGCGGGCGCCGTGACGCGAAGGGCGACCGTGGCGGCCACCGAGAAGACAAGCGTAGGCCTGCCCCCCACGCTTCGGTAGGCGGGCGGGGCTTGGGTCTCTGGCAAGCAAGGGTTGGTGCCGCGCGCCGTATCATGGGCCGATGCGCTGGGCGCGGCCGCTGATCAGGCCGGGGACAGCCCCGGCAGGAACACCGGGATGATCGCCACGCCGATGCCCAGCAGGCACCAGGCGACGATGGGCAACCAGCGCGCCAGGCGTTGGGCGGGTTCCGGCGCACGACGGCCGCCGATCCACAACAGCAGCGTGAGCACACCCAGCGCATAGGCGAGGACGACGATCACCGGATGCACATGGATGACCCGGCTGGGTGGCCACATCTGCTGCTGGTAGGCGGTGGTGTGGGCGACCAGCAGCAGGAACAGCAGGCTGCTGAGGGTGTTGATGGCGGTGCGTGCGTTGATGGGAGCACTCCTTGTGCGGGCTGCCGGGACATTGCAGGGGCCGCATTCTAGCGGCTGCCTGCCGGTCGTTGAAACGCCACTGTCATCGATGGCGGTCACCCTGCGGGGCTTTCCAGCCTCGGGGTGGTTGGCCGGCCGTGAACAGCGTGAGGATCTGGGAGAAGAGCTACGAACTGCGGCGCCGGCTGCTGCGTGGCTTCTTCCTGCGTCGCGGTTCGGCCAGCGAGGATGCCGAAGACCTGGCGCAGGAGGTCTACCTGCGCCTGCTGCGCAGCACCGGCGAGGATGCCGATGCGGTCGAGAACCCGGAAGCCTACCTGTTCACCGTGGCGGCCAACCTGGCGCGCGAGCATGCGCGCGCGCGGTCGTCGCTGCCGCCGCTGGAAGACGTCGACCTGCTGGCCGAAGTGCTGAAAAGCGAAGAAGACATCGAAGGTGAATTCGAGCGTGCGCAGCGCTGGAACGATATCCGCAGCACCATCGCACGACTGCCGGCGACCACGCGGCGGGTGATGGAACTGCACTACCGCGACGGGCTGGACTGCCCGCGAATCAGCCAGCAGCTGCAGGTGTCGGTGCACATGGTGCGCAAGCACATCGGCAAGGGGCTGGAGGCCTGCAGGAAGGCGCTGGGCGCCAGGGAGCTCACATGAACCGGACCTCATCGCCCGTGGCCGACGACACGATCGCCTGCGAGGCCATGGACTGGTTCCTGCGCAATCGCGAGGGGCCATTGGATGAGGCCGGGCGCCTCGCGTTCCTGGACTGGATGAAGCGCTCGCCGGAGCACGTGCGCGCCTACATGCACGCCCTTGCCTTGCACCGGCAGGTGGGCGAGGCGCTGCAATCGCCGTTGCCTGACGACGCGGCGGTTCCACCGCGGCAGGTCGCCGCCAAGGTGGTGCCGCTGTTCGGTAGCGTGCACGCGCCGCCGCGCGCTGTGCCGCGTCGCGGTCGTGCGCGCTGGTGGGTGGCGGCGGCCGCAGCCTGTATCACCCTGCTCGGCGTGGGCCTGGTTCCGCAGGTGATGCCCACCGAGCAGCTTTACAGTGCCGGACAGGGTGAACTTCGCGACCTGGTGCTGCCCGACCAGACCCAGGTGCGGCTCAACGCGGACAGCCGCCTGCGGGTACGCATGGGCTGGTTCAGCCGCAAGGTGGAGCTGCTGCAGGGTGAGGCAACGTTCGACATCGCCCGCGACCGCCGTCCGTTCGAGGTGGCGGTGAACGGCCTGGAGATCCGCGACATCGGCACGGTGTTCGATGTATCGCGACGGCTGCAGAGCACGCGCATCGGCGTGGTCTCCGGCGAGGTGGAGGTATGGAGCCAGGGTGTGGACCCCCGGCGTCTTGCGCAACTGCGCGAAGGCCGGGTGGTGCAGGTCGACGCGCGCAGCCATGCGGTCGAGTCATTGGACCTGCCATTGTCGATGCTGCTGGACTGGCAGCAGCGCAAAGTGTCCTTCCTCGACGAGCGGCTTGACGAGGTGGCCGCTGCCTTCAACCGGCACAACCAGGTGCAGGTACGCGTGCTGGACGAAGGTGCGGCATCGGCACGGTTGTCCGGCAGCCTCGATGCGCATCGCATCGGTGCGCTGCAGGCCTTCCTCGAACGCGACCCGCGCTTCGTGGTGAGGCGCGAAGGCGACACCGTGCGGGTTGGCAGCCGCTGAGGCCCGTGCGGTCGTGGACTGTCAGAAAAAATTCATCGAATCCGCGTTCTCCACTTCGGTGGATGCCGGCTCTTACTTGGGAGAAGCCGCTGCCGATCCGCGCAGCGGCGCCTGCTGCCTTCTCTCTTCCAAGGACCCGTGATGCGCAACACGCTCTACCTGTCGATCATCCTCGCCCTGTCCCCCTGCAGCGTGCCGCTGGCCTTCGCCGCCGGTGCCGATGGCCTGGAGGCGCGTGTATCCACGCCGATCGCGGCGCAGCCGTTGGCGCGTGCGCTGGAGCAGCTGTCGCGCGGTTCCGGGGTGCAGTTCCTGTACTCGGCCGGCGGTGATGCCCGCATGGCCGGTGCGGTGCCGCGCGGTGCCACCGTCAGGCAGGCGCTGGACGCGCTGCTGGCCGGTACCGGCCTGGGGTACACCGTGGTGGATGGCAATGTCATCGCCATCGATCCGGCGCCAGCTCGCAACCAACCGAAGCCGGCCGCGCCGAAGCCGCGCGAGGCCGAGGCAATGGTGGCGCCGACCCTGGACACGGTGAAGGTGATTGCCGCACATGAGGTCATCGACCAGAAGAAGTCGTCGCCGGTGATCAAGGATTCGGTGGTGTATGACGAGATGGACAGCTACGGCGACGAGACCCTGGCCGAGAGCCTGATGGCCGCTCCAGGGCTGAGTGCGGTGGAGGATGCCGGCGAGCCACGTTACGTGACCGTGCGCGGCGTGCAGGCCAACCTCAACTACACCACCATCGATGGCATCGCGATTGCCAGCGTGGGGGGCAGTGGCTCCGGCGAGCGCATGAACAACCTGCAGCTGATTCCCAGCGACATCGGCACCCGTACCGACATCTACAAGAGCTTCAGTGCCGAGCAGGCACCGGATGCGATCGGCGGCGTGATCGACATCATCAGCCGCAGTGCCTTCGACCGGTCAGGCAAGTACGTGTTTGCCGATGTGGCAGGCATCTACTCCACCGCCGAGACCAACGTCGAGCGCAGCGCAGGCGGCAACCACGAGACCCTGGGTCACTTCGGCAAGAGCGCCAAGATGGTGTTCTCCAACCAGTTTGGTGTCGACCAGGAGTTCGGCATCGTTGCGGTGGCACGCTACGAGCAGCGTTCGCGCAACAGCGTCAAGCGCTGGGTGGAGTCGAACTACTACTACAACGACGCTGGCAAATACCTCACCGACGGTACCACGGGTCCGGACGAGGCCAAGGGCTGGAACGGGCTGCGTGCGCCTGGCAACTTCAGCACTGGCACCTATACCAACTTCATCACCAACTTCGGTGGCTCCGCCAAGCTTGAGTGGAAGCCGTCGGATGATCCGTTCTACGCATCGCTGCTGGTGTATTCGTACCGGTTCTACGAGAACTCGACGATGAACAAGACGGATCTGTACGGCAACGCCAAGTTTCCGGTCCGCAACCAGACCGAAGACAGCGGCACCACCCAGATCAACAGCATCTACATCAAGAACCGCCACGACCGCTGGGACCGCAGCAACCGTGGCGCCATCGCCAGCTTCAACTGGGACATGGGTGACCGTTCGCGGCTGACCCTGCGCGGTGGCCATACCGAAGAGACCTTCCACAACAGCCAGGTCTACTGGGGGGTACGCGCCTACCCGAGCAACCTGTTCGTCGACTACGAGAACGACAGCCACGGATTCCCCAACGCGGTGGCCGTTTCCGATTCCAGCCTGCTGACCAGTTCCGCATTCAAGCTCAATCCGGCGCAGGCCTACGTCTCCCCGCGCGATGCCAAGGAGAGCATCGACAACCTGCGCGCCGACTTCAGCTACAACATCGACGCCGATGCGAGAGGTTTCGGCCTGGCCGCCGGCGCCGAGTACCGCCACCTGAAGATCTGGCAGGACATCGACTTCGACTATTTCAAGAGCAGTGCCACGCTCAACGACTACCTGTATCCGGGTTCGACGCTGCTGGGCAGCGTGCCGGGCTTCCCGCTGATCGACAACCGCAAGTGGAACGAGCAACTGCTGCCGAAACTGGGCAACAACAATGCGGCGTATCCGAATGCCAACTTCACCAGTGACTACAAGTACGTGGAGGACATCACCAATGCCTATGTGTCCGCGCACTACGCCTGGGACCGGCTGCTGCTGATCGGCGGCCTGCGCTACGACCACACCCGCTTCGATGCCTACAGTCCGTTCAGCGATGATGGCGGCACTACCTATACCTCTGCGTTCCGCAACACGAGCGGTGGCTACAACAATCTGCTGCCCTCGTTGAACGCAACCTTCAAGCTCACCGAGGACCAGCGCCTGCGCTTCTCCGCCAGCCGCACGCTGGGCCGGCCGACGCCGAGCAACATCGCCCAGGCCACCAGCACCAACTGTGGCGATGACGAGGAGGGCAGGGGCTTCTGCAGCATCAAGCAGGGCAATGCCGACCTGCAGCCGCGCCGTTCCACCAACATCGACCTGGCGTGGGACCTGTATTTCAACGGCAACAACGGCCTGGTCTCGGTGGCGCTGTTCGACAAGGTGATCAAGGACGACATCTACACCCTGACCACCTTCGAGGACGTGGGTGATACCCGCTACCGGGTGACCCAGCCGATGAACACCGATGAGTCCAAGCTGCGCGGTGTCGAGTTCGCGGTGGCCAACCGCAACCTGCAGTGGGGCCGCCAGCGCTTCGACATGTACTTCAACGCCACGCGGCTGGAAGGCCAGACCAACTACCGCATCAGTGATGGCACCGAGCGCCGCCTGGACCGGCTGCTGTACCAGCCGGACTGGTCGCTCAACGGTTCGGTGATCTGGCGCATGCCGTGGAAGAGCGCGCAACTGCGCCTGTCCGGCACCTACCGCAGCCGGATGCTGGTCGACTTCGGCGACACCCAGTGGCTGGATTCGTACTACGACCCGTACATGACCTTCAACATGGGCTTCAGCCACAAGGTCAGCAAGCACGTGACGCTGAAGTACGAGGCCAAGAACCTGTTCAACACCCAGCCGACCTACAGCACCGGCCCGAACGGGCGCTTCCGTACCGAGATCGACGACTATGGCCGCTTCTTCTACTTCCACATCATCTACAACTGAGGGCACAGCCGTGGAGACGATCAATCGCAGGCGATTCCTGGCCCTGGCCGGCCTGTCCGCTGCCGGTGCCTGGATGGGCACGGCACACGCGCTGGCCGCGCAGGGCGATGCCACCGCGCTGAACCCGCGCAACCTGCTGGCCAAGCCGCGCTTTGCCAGCACACCCTTCACCCTGGGCGTGGCCTCGGGTGATCCCTCGGCCGATGGCATGGTGCTGTGGACGCGCCTGGCGACCGAACCGCTGGTGTTCGGCGGCGGCATGCCGACCCGGCCGATGCTGGTCGAGTGGCAACTGGCCGCAGACGAAGGCATGCGCAGGGTGGTACGCCAGGGGACGGCGATGGCGCATCCCGAACTCGGCCACGCCGTGCACGTGGAGCTGGACGGGTTGGCGCCCGGACGGCCCTACTGGTACCGCTTCAGCGTCGGTGGCCACGCCAGTGCGGTTGGTTGCACCCGCACGCTGCCCGCAGCCACGGCCGCGGTGGATCGCGTGCGCTTTGCGGTGGCCGGTTGCCAGCACTACGAAGAAGGCCACTACACCGCGTGGCGGCGCATTGCCGAGGAACCGCTCGATTTCGTCTTCCACTATGGTGACTACATCTACGAAGGCGAAAGTCAGCCGGGCCTGCGGAAGATGAACGGCCAGCCGTTCACCAACCTGCGCAACCACGTCGGCCCGCAGATCTACACGCTGGATGATTACCGCCGCCGCTACGCCCAGTACAAGAGCGATACGGACCTGCAGGCCGCGCATGCGGCGGCACCGTGGTTCGTCACCTTTGACGACCACGAAGTGGACAACAACTGGGCCGGCGCCGAAGACCAGGATGACACGCCCAGCGAAGTATTCCTGCTGCGCCGCGCACAGGCGTTCCAGGCCTACTACGAGAACATGCCGTTGCGCCGTTCGGCATTCCCGCGCGATGGCCACATGCAGATGTACCGACGTGCACGCTACGGCACGCTGATGGACCTGCACCTGCTCGACACCCGCCAGTACCGCAGCAAGCAGGTGAACATGGCGCTGCGTGAGGAGGTGGAATCGCCGGAGCGCAGCATCGTGGGGGCGAAGCAGGAGCGCTGGCTGTTCGACGGCCTGGCCGATGCCGCACCGCGCTGGCACACCATCGCCCACCAGGTGGCGCTGGGCAACTACATGCGCGAGAAGGATGGGGTGGTGCAGTCGTCCGACGACCAGTGGTCGGGCTATCTGGACAGCCGCCGGCGCCTGCTCGACCACATCCAGAAGGTGGGCTTCGGCAACGTGGTGACCGCCTGCGGCGACGCGCATCGCCACTATGCCAGCGATCTGGTGCAGGACCACCGTGACTCGGGCGTGGTCTCCAGCGAGTTCCTCGCCACGTCGATCACCTCCGGCGCCGATGGCCAGGGTGTGGACGCGTATGCCAGGAACCAGCTTGCGCACAGCCCCTATCTGAAGGCGACCACCGACAAGCGTGGCTACGTGCTGTGCGATGTCACCCGCGATGCGTGGATCGGCGACATGAAGACGCTGGATACCGTGATGCAGCCGAATGGCGCGGTGCAGAGCTGGAAGCGCTATGCGGTGGAGCACGGCCGGCCGGGGCTGCAGGAGGCCTGAATCTACCGGTCTGCGCTGTAGAGCCGAGCCCACGCTCGGCTGCTTTCTCGGGGCAATGCGACCCGGACGAGAAGCAGCCGAGCGTGGGCTCGGCTCTGCAGGGATTCCTCAATCCTGCTCGAACCGCAGTGGTTCGCTGCCCATCGCCGGGTCACTCGTGCCGGGGCGCCCATCCTCGGCGCGACCGGCCAGGCGCAGCATGCTCTCGCCCGCGCCGATCTGCAGGTCATACCAGCCCGCCGTGGGCGTTGCGTCCCACGCCAACGCGGTTTCTGCGTGTGCGGGTAGTACCAGCGCCTGATCGGGCATGTGCCCGGCATAGGCACCAGGCTGCACACGCACCTGCTGCGCGCCGTCACCCAGGTTGCGCAGCCGCAGCCTCAGTTGGCCATCCGTGCGATCAATTGAAGCCTGCAGCGCAGGATCCTTGGCCGCCCCCTGGAAGTGGCGGTGGAAGCCGTTCGGGCCCAGCAGCCACAGGTCATAGCGGCCCTGGGCATCAAGCGGCCAGCGCTCGCGCAGCGCCATGCCCGGGAGCAGCGTGTAGCGGCGCGGCACCGCATCCAGCCGCAGCCGGTCGTAGACATGCAGCACTGCCGCCGCGCCTTCGCAGGATAGCGCCAGATCCACGCCCGAAGCGTCCACCGCAGCCATCGATGCCTGCGGCCGATAGGGCAGGGCGCGCGCCGGGCGTATGCCGACTTCCTGCTTCGCTGGTTTCAGCCCCTCCGGCAGCGCCGGCACGGTTCGCCCTGGCAACGCAGCGGCGCGTGCGGCCACCGCGCTCACGTCGGGCAGGCCGCGTACGAACGGGCGGGTATCGCGCTGGGCGAAGTCGAAGGCGTTGCTGAGGTCGCCGCAGACCGCGCGGCGCCACGGCGAGATATCCGGTGCGGGCACGCCAAAGCGGCGTTCGATCAGTCGAATGACCGAGGTGTGGTCGTAGACCTGCGAGTCGACCCAGCCACCCCGACTCCACGGCGAGATCACATACAGCGGCACGCGCGGGCCCAGTCCATACGGGCGGCCGCGCAGTTCGGCGGCATCGTACTTCTCGTCGCCCGGCGCGGGATGGCGGTGGTACTCGCCCTCGGTACTGACCGAGGACGCACCCGCCCAGCCGCCATCCACCGGCGAAGGCGGTGCCGGTGGCGGCATGTGGTCGAAGAAGCCGTCGTTCTCATCGAACATCAGCAGCAGGGCGGTGCGGCTCCAGACTTCCGGATCGGCAGTCAGCGCATCCAGCACGCGCGCGGTATAGGCCGCGCCCTGCGCCGGACTGGAGGGTCCGGGGTGCTCGCTGCCGGCCGCGTCGGCGATGATGAAGCTGACCTGCGGCAGGCGCCCGTCGAGTACGTCCTGGCGTAGCTGTGGCAGGCCACGGGTGCTGACCCCGCGTGCGCGCAGTTGCGGGTCATGCCCGGGTGCAGCACTGTACGCCCGACGGAACGCCTCGAAGCCGGCCAGCGGGTTGTCGGTGAAGTTGTCCGCCATGTCCTGGTAGATCTGCCAGGACACGCCGGCCTTCTGCAGGCGCTCGACATAGCTGGTCCAGCGGTAGGACGCCGGATGCCCGCCGTGTTCGGGGAAGTTGTCATGCGAGTTGGCGATCACCGGGCCGCCGGCGCGGGCCTGTGCATCGTTGTGGCCGGTCCACAGGAACACCCGGTTCGGGTTGGTGCCGGCCTGCATGGCGCAGTGGTAGGCGTCGCAGATCGTGAACGCATCGGCCAGCGCGAACTGGAACGGCATGTCGCTGCGCTGGAAGTAGCCCATGGAGTGGTTCTGCTTGGCCTTCGGCCAGTGCCCCATGCGGCCGTGGTCCCAGGCGCGCTGCGCATCGGGCCAGGTGTGCGGCGTGCCTTCCACCCGCATGTAGCCGAAGTGCGCGGCGGTATCCAGCGGGAACGGTGCGATCGCCCGCGTGCCACTGGCATCGGGCTGCAGCCACAGGTTGCGCGCGCGGCCACCGGCCTGCAGCGCGGCGGCCGGGGCCACGAAGCGGTCACCGAAACCACGTACGCCCGGCAGCGTGCCGAAGTAGTGGTCGAACGAACGGTTCTCCTGCATGAACACCACGATGTGCTGCAGGTCTTCGAGGCTGCGCGTCTGCGCGGCGGGGGCGATCGCTGCGGCCCGGGCGATGCTGGGCAGCAGCGGGGCAAGGCCGGCGGCAACGCCGGCCTGCAACAACCGGCGTCGGCCGATATCGGTCACGGGCTCACTCACAGGTCCACGCGGAAGGAGATGCCGACGGTGCGCGGGGCGCCGATGAAGGCGTTGTCGCGGCCGTCCACCCCCGCAAGATACCGCTTATCGGTGAGGTTGCTCACCACCAGGTTGGCACCCATGCCCTTCAGGCGCGGCGACAGGCCCTGCAGGTCGAAACCGATGTTGGCATTGAACACGGTGGCCGAGGGCAGCTTGTTGACGTTGGCGGCATCAAGGTAGCGCGTGCCCAGGTACCGTCCGGAGAGGCCGAAGTTCCAGTTGGCGCCCTGCCAGTCGGCCGACAGCACCAGGGTGTTCTCCGGCTGGCCGATCACCTTGGCACCGTCGACGATGCCCAGCTGGGTATCGCGTGCGGCATTGCCACTGCCCAGGTATTTGGAGCGGTTGTAGGTGTAGGCCGCGTTGATCCGCCAGCCATTGTCCCAACCATAGCCGAACGCCGCTTCCAGGCCGTTGCTTTCCACGCCACCGAAGTTCTCGTAGACGCCGTCGGTCTCGCCCAGGTAGTCGATGCCGCTGACGAAGCCCGCCGGCAGGTAGACGATGCGGTTGTCGAACTTGATGTTGTACAGGGTCACCGAGGCGGTCAGCGGCCAGCGGCTGATGCGCATGCCCACTTCGATGTTGTCGGCGGTCTCCGGTTCGACATTGCGGAAGCGCTGCGGGTCGGTTTCGCCAAGTACGCCTGAAGGAATGGCGGCGAAATTCTGCGAGAAGCCGGCGAACAGCTCCATGCCTTCCACGCCCGGTGCCCAGGTGAAGCCGGTGGACAGCAGCGGATCGGACCTGGAATCGGATTTCACGTGCTCGCTGGCACCGATCACGCGGCGGCGCGACTGGTCGACGAAGAACTGCTTCACGCCCAGGCGGGCACTGAACGGCCCGAAGCGGGCCACGTCCTCGACGTAGTACATCTGCTCGTCAACCTTGTACTTGTCCTCGAACTGCACCCAGTACGGCTGATGGTCGAAGGCGATGTCCTGGCCGACGTTGAGCAGGCGGTGCCAGTCACGGCGTGCCGAACGGTCCAGCTTCTCCACCCACAGGCCGCCACGGATGGTGTTGTCGATCGCACCGAAGGTCTGCCGCCATTCGACGTCGGCGGTCACGCCCATGCGGTCGTTGTCGTAGTGGGTGTGGCGGTAGGACTGCGCGCCCAGCACGTTGCCCGCGTAGCAGTTCGGATCGTACTCGGCGGTGAAGCCCAGGCGCGGGGTGCAGCTGGCCAGGCGCTGCGCGGCGCTGCCATCGGGATTGACGAAGAAGATCTGGCCGCGGTTGCTGCCGCCGTACACGGTTTTGCCACCGAGATATTCCGATTCGGGGCGGCCCGCACCCTCATCGCTGACCTGTGCCAGGTAAGGTGGAAGCCAGTCGCCACGACCTTGCATGCGGTGCCCGTAGGCGGCCACCGAGGCCTTGAACCCGTTGCCGCCGTCGAAGGCCGCACGCAGGTAACCAAAGGTGTTCTCGCGCAGCGCACGCGAGCCGGAACGGTAGTTCTGGTCCAGATACGGAATGCCGGTGAGGGTGCCGACCAGGTTGTCGCGATCCGGATTGGTGGCAAAGCCCTTCGGTGAGACGCTGGTGTATTCCGGCTCGTCGGCATCGTTGTAGGACAGGTAGCCGGTCAGGGTCCAGCGATCCAGTTCGGTGATGAACTTGCCGGCGATGTGGTCGTTGCTGGCGTGGCCGGTGCCGTCGATCCAGTCGTGCACCTTCGACGAGGAGGCGCTGATCCACGCGCGGGTGTGGCCGCCGAGCAGGCCGGTGTCGTAGCGCACGTAGTACTTGCGCGCCTCGTTGTCACCGGCGCCGACCACGAAGCGCAGGCGGCTGTCCTGCAGCGGATCGCTGGTGAGGAAGTTGAGCGTGCCGCCCAGTGCTTCGTTCGAGCGCGAGGAGATGTCAGCGGTGCCTTGGCTGACTTCCACCGTCTCCAGGTCGAGGGTGTCGATGTAGCGGTTGGCCAGCGAGCCGCCGCCGTAGCCGGAGCCGCCGTTGGGCAGGCCGTCGATGGTGGTGCCGATCTGCTGGGTGTCGCGGTTGGTGACGAAGCCACGCATGCTGATCTGCGTACCCCACACCGACGAGCCGGTGGCATCGGCTTCGCTGACCACCACGCCAGGTACCTCGTTGAGCGCGTCGTTGACGCTGCTCATCACGGTCTGCCGGTTCAGCGTTTCCGCACGCACCGAAGTCTTCGCATAGCTGGTGGCCTGGCCGATCACCTGTACCTGGTCGAGGGTACGCGCATCGCTGCTGCGCGCTTCGCCCGTATCGCCCTGCGGTGCTTCTGCGAGGGCGTCCAGGGTGGGGGCGATCAGCAGGGCAAGCAGCGAAACACGGGGAAAGCGCGCAATCGTTCGCATCGATACCGGACCTTGGGGGGAGAGAAGCCCCCGAGTGTCGACAGCACCAATGACATCGACATGACGTAGAGATGCAGGAACCGTGTTGTGTGACGGCCGACGCCCCCGGCCGCCTGCCTGTCAGTACCGCGCGTCCTTGGGTTTCGGGTCGCGTGGCCAGTCCTTGGCCTTGTTGGCGAAGTCCGGGCGCGGCTGGTTGATGAAGTAGCTGGCGATGTCCACCGCATCCTGGTCGGGCATCATCTGCTGCCCAAGCGGGGGCTCGCGGGTCACCGCCGGTGGCATGTTGTGCTTGACGAAGCCGGCGGCCTTGTACAGGCGCGCCATGCCGGCGCCGATGTTGAAGCTGTGGTCGCCCCATAGCGGCGGGAAGGCGATGTCACCGCTGTCGTCGCGCCGTCCTTCGCCGTTGTCGCCATGGCAGGCGGCGCACTGCACGGCGTACAGCGCCTGGCCGCGGACCGGGTCCGGGGTCAGCGTGCTGTCGATCGGTCCCTCACTGGGGGCGGCTACCTTTGCACCTTCTGGCACAGGACTGCTCAACCACGTCATGTAATCGAGCATCGCGCGCATCTGCGGCGAGTCCTTCGGCAGCGGCTTGCCGTTCATCGAACGCTGCAGGCAGCCGTTGATGCGCTCGGTCAGCCCGATCACCTTGCCCGGACGCGGCATGTAGCGCGGATAGGCGCCGCCGCCGGTATTGAAGTAGTGATTGCCGAAAGGCCGCTTGCCCTCGGCCATGTGGCACGAGTTGCAGTTCAGATCGTTGCCGACATTGTCCGGCAGCAGCCGTGCGGTCTCGTTGAGGATACGGCGGCCGAGCATCACCGATTCGGCATTGCCGAGCCCGGCGATTTCTTCGGCGCTGGGCGCATGGTAGTGGCCGACCACCTTGCCCTGCGCATCGAGGATATCGATCGTGCTGGCCACGGCGGCATCCAGGTCCGGGTACAGATGACGGTAAGCGAGGGTACCGGCGCCGGCCAGCAGCACGAGGGTGATCGCACTGCCGATCAGCAGGCGGGAGCGTTTGCGCGAACGTTTCATCGTGCGGCCTCCTGCGGAACGTAGTGCACCGGCTTGTCGCGCACCACCCGGCGCATGCGCGCCACGTCGACCTCGCTCACTGCACTGGCGTGGTTGCCCCAGCTGCTGCGGATGAAGGTCAGGATCTGTGCCAGCTGCGCATTCGGCAGCTGCTCGAAGCCGGGCATGGTGAAGGCCATGCGGTCATGCGGGGTATGCGGCGTGCGGCCGCCGATCAAGGTCACCTGCACCAGCGAGCTGGGGTCATCGGCGAACACGATCGAGTTGCCGGCCAAGGCTGGATAGACGCGCGGCATGCCGCGCCCGTCGGCGCGGTGGCAGGCCTGGCAGTGCTCGGCATAGGCCAGCGAACCGGCCACGCGGTAGTCGCCGCTGCGCAGTGCGGCGGTGGTGGTGTCGGTACCGGGCGACCACTGTGCGCTGCGTCCTTCGCGGGCGGGCAGCTGCTTCAGGTAGCGGGCCATCGCCAGCAGGTCGGCGTCGGACAGGTACTGCGTGCTGTGCTCGACCACGTCGGCCATGCCGCCGAACGCCGCCGATCGATCGGTGCGGCCGGTACGCAGGAAGTCGACGATCTCGCCCTCGCTCCAGCTGGCCAGGCCGGTCGATTCATTGCGCAGGTTCTTCGCATACCAGCCTTCCAGCACCGAGCCGGACAGGAACTGGCGGCTGCCATCATCGGCCATCGCCTTTTCCTGGAACGCCAACCCGCGTGGCGTGTGGCAGGCACCGCAGTGGGCCAGGCCTTCCACCAGTTCGGCGCCGCGCTGCTGGCTGGCATCCAGCGACGGATCCGGGTTGAACGTGCGCGGGCGTGCGAACAGCAGCTGCCACCAGGCCAGTGGCCAGCGCATATTGGCCGGCCACGGGATCGTGCTGTCGGCGTTGTCCTGCTTCACCGGTTGCACCGAGCCCATGAAGTAGGCGTACAGCGCCTTGATCTCGGCGTCGCTGGCGATCACGTACGAGGCGTACGGCATGGCCGGATACAACGGCTGCCCATCGTGGCGGATGCCGCGACGTACCGCGCGCTCGAAGTCGGCGTAGTCGTAGGCGCCAATGCCGGTGTCCGGATCGGGCGTGATGTTGGTCGAGTAGATCGTGCCCATCGGCGTCTGCATGCCGAGGCCACCGGCGAACGGCTTGCCGCCGGGCGCGGTGTGGCAGGCCGCGCAGTCGGCCGCGCGCGACAGGTATTGTCCCTGCGCGATCAATGCCGGATCGTGGATGTCGACCTGCGCGGCCTGTCGCGGTGCGAACCAGTAGGGCGTGGTGCGGGCGACGCCGTAGGCGGCGGCCAGCGTGGCGGCCAGGGCAATGGCGAGCTTGAACGAGGTGCGCATGGCGGCACTGTGGGCAATCCCGCGCGCGCGTTCATTGATCCGGATCAATGACTGAACAGATACAGCTTGTACACCAAGCTGAATCGTTCCTGCGTTGTCATCAAGCCGTCATCCATGCGCGATAGATGGCCCACGCGCGCGTCGCTAACCTGCCACGCTGTCGCGCCTTTTCCCCGATTGCCCATGAAGCGCCTGCTGTGGTTGCTGGCGTGCGCCGGCCTGTGGCTGGCTGCATGCTCGTCCTCGATCAATGCCTCGTCCACCTCGCTTGCCGATCGGCTGATCGCGCCGGGTGGCGTATCGACCCTGCTCGATCGTCCGCGCATTGCCGCGGCCATTGCCGAACTGCCCAATCGCCACGGCTTCGCGCCGGGCCGCGATGGCGTGCCGATCTTCTGGCGTGTGTTCGATCCTGGCGATTACGGCGCGCGTTACCACTACCTGCCGCAGCGCCACGAGAACGGCCTGCCGCTGGATACCGGCCTGAGCCTGGCAGTACCGCAGCCGTTCCGCGCGCAGGCACCGCGCGGTACCGTGGTGCTGCTGCACGGCTGGATGATGAACGGTGATTCGATGCTGCCGTGGTCGTTGCAGTTGGCCGAATCCGGCTACCGCGTGGTCACGCTCGACCTGCGCAACCATGGACAGTCCGGTACCGGGCCGTCGGGCTATGGCACCTATGAATCCGACGATGTGGTGGATGTGATCGGCGAGCTGCGCGCGCGTGGTGAAGTCACCGGCCCGCTGTACCTGTTCGGCGTGTCCTATGGCGCCGCCACAGCGGTATTCACCGCCGACAAGCTCGGCGACCAGGTGGAAGGGGTGGTGGCGATGGAATCGTTCGCCAATGCCGGTGTGGCGATCCGCACGATGATTCCACACCTGATGGGACTGCAGCCGGAAGGCCTGAAGGCGCAGGCGATGGCGTCGTACGCGCGCTGGCGCTACGGCGGCCAGGACATCAACCAGGTGATCGCCGCCGCCAGCCGCCGTATCGACGTCGATCTGGACCGCGTGGATGTAGCGCGCGCGCTGGCCGATACCCACGCCTGCGTGCTGCTGCTGCACGGGCAGGGCGACCAGCACATTCCGGTCAGCCAGGGCCGCGAACTGGCCCAGGCCAATCCGCGCGCGCATTACATCGAGATGCGCGGCGAGGACCACATCACCCTGCCGCTGCGGCTGGACCTGCTGGCCGGCGTGGTCGATGACTGGATGGCGCGCGACGAACACCACCCGAAGAGCGCCTGCCCGGCCCCACAGCTGCCGGCCCAGGCCGAGTGGCTGGCCCACCGCTGAAAAAAGGGGACGGAGGGGATTAAGTCGTTTCCCGCACAGCTGGGCCATAAACGACTTAATCCCCTCCGTCCCCTTTTTCTGTCAGGCCACCCGTCGTGCCAGCGAGCGGGCAGACGCCGCGACGCCCAGCAGCAGCGCGGCCACGCACAGGAAGGCGAAGCCGAGGCTGGTGCCGTGTGCCAGTGCACCGATCGCTGCCGGACCGGCAAGGATGCCGGCGTAACCCAGCGTGGTGACTGCGGTGATGGCGATGCTCTCCGGCATCACCCGCTGCTGGCCGGCCATCGAGAACAGTGCCGGCACGATGTTGGCGCAGCCCAGCCCGACCAGTACATACCCCGCCAGCGCCACCGGGAACGAGGGCACCAGCGTGGCCAGGGTGAAGCCTGCTGCGGCGGTGATGCCGCCGAAGACCAGGGTGCGGGTGCGGCCGAGGCGCTCGACGATGCCGTCGCCGAACAGGCGCATCGCGGTCATCGCCAGGGTGAACAGCGCGAAGCCGGCGCCGGCCTGGTCACGCGGCACTTGCCGCACTTCGGCCAGGAACACCGCGCTCCAGTCCAGCATCGAGCCTTCGGCGAGGAACACCACGAAGGCCAGCACGCCGATGAACAGCACCACGCCGTGCGGCAGCGCCAGCAGTGGGCCTTCGTGCAGGATCCGTTGCGGGCGCCAGTGCGGCGCCGACAGCACCGCGACCAGCAGCAGTGCCGCCACCGAAACCAGCGCGGCCAGCCACAGCGGTGTACCCAGGATCAGCAGGCCGGTCATGCAGCCGGCGCCGACGAAGCCACCGATGCTGTAGAAGGCGTGGAAGCCGGACATCATCGCGCGCCCGGCGTCGCGCTCGACCGCGACCGCCTGCATGTTCATCGCACAATCCAGCGCACCGACGCCGGCGCCGAACACGAACAGCGCCGCGCCCAGTGCCACCGGCGAAGGCGCCAGCACCAGCAGGGGCAGGGCGCACAGCATCATCGCGCAGGTGATCACCATCACCCGGCGGCAGCCCAGTCGCCCGGTCAGCGCACCCGCCAACGGCATCGCCAGCAGTGAGCCGAGCCCGAGGCACAGCAGCACGGCGCCGAGGCTGGCGTCGGACAGTCCGGCCTTGGCCTTGGCGTAGGGCACCATGGGCGCCCACGCGGCGGTGGCGAATCCGGGAATGAAGAAGGCGGCGCGGGTGGCGTGCTGCTGGGCACGTGGGGATGAAGGCGTCATGCGCGATGCGAAGCTCCAAGGGACGTTTATGGAAACGTTTTCAGGTCGGCTCGGCAAGTGCCATGCGCGACATCGGGCGACGCATACGATTGCAGTGACCCGATTGCGTCACCAGCGATTAACGCCACGCGCGGACAGTGGCTGCACGGTCTGCATTCCGCCGGCCGCTGCCGGAGACCTGTACATGAGCACGACACCGACCATCCTCCTCGTCCACGGCTTCTGGGGCGGGGCCGCACACTGGGCCAAGGTGATCCTGGAACTGCATCGCAACGGCCACGACCGTGTGCAGGCGGTGGAACTGCCACTGACCTCGCTGGCCGACGACGCAGGGCGCACCCGGAAAATGATCCGGCAGATTGACGGGCCGGTGCTGCTGGTCGGCCACTCCTATGGCGGCGCGGTGATCAGCCAGGCCGGTAACGAGCCCAACGTGAAGGGCCTGGTCTACATCGCCGCGTTCGCGCCTGATGCCGGCGAGAGTCCCGGTGGCATCACCCAGCAGCACCTGCCGGAGGCGGCGCCGAACCTGGCACCTGACAGTGATGGCTACCTGTGGCTGCGTGCGGACAAGTTCCATGAGAGCTTCTGCCAGGATCTGAGCGAGGACGAAGGCCGGGTGATGGCCGTTACCCAGAAGGCACCGCTGGCCAGCACCTTCGGTGATGCGGTCAGCGACCCGGCGTGGAAGCACATGCCGAGCTGGTACCAGCTGTCCCGCCAGGACCGCATGATCGCGCCGGAAAACCAGAAGGCCATGGCCGCAAGGATGCAGCCCAAGCGCCTGCTGGAGCTGGATGCCAGCCATGCCTCGCTGGCTTCGCAGCCGAAGGAAGTGACCGCGCTGATCCTGGAGGCCTGCGCCGCCATCGGCGGCTGATCCCGCGCCAGCACTCCGCGCGACAGCCGCGGCGCAGGGGAGTACACTCCTGCGCCGCGGCTGTCCGGCCGCGTCCCTCTCTTCCCTCCAGCCGCCGCCAGAGGATCCCACCCTATCGTGGAGGTCCTGCCGTGCTGTCTGTGCCTGTTGTCCCTACGCCGTCCCCCTTGCCGCGTCGCCGCGCGTTGCCGCAGGCGCTGGCCCGGGGTTTGCTGATCGCTGCTCTGGGCAGCAGCGGTATTGCTGTTGCGCAGTCCAGTACGGATCCAGCCAAGGATTCGCAGGCGCCTGCATCACAGACCCTGCAGACCGTGCAGGTCACGGCCAACCTGCTCGGTACCATCACCGAGGGCAGCGGCGCCTATACGCCCGGCACTATTGCCACCGCGACCCGCCTGGTGCTGACGCCACGGCAGACCCCGCAGACCATCAGCGTGATCACCCGCGCCCAGATGGATGACTTCGGCCTGCACGGCATCGATGACGTGATGCGGGTGACCCCCGGCGTCAGCATCGTCACCTACGACAGCGAACGCACCGAGTACTACGCGCGCGGCTTCGCGATCCAGAACTTCCAGTACGACGGCATTCCGATGTCGCGCAATTCGGCGTACTCCGCCGGCAACACGCTCAGCGATACCGCCATCTACGACCGCATCGAGGTGCTCAAGGGCGCGACCGGCCTGTTGACCGGCATGGGCGATCCGGGTGCGACCATCAATCTGGTGCGCAAGAAGCCGGGCAAGGACTTCGCCGGCAGCGCCTCACTGGGTGTCGGCCGCTGGGACGACTACCGCGCCGAGCTCGATGTCGGTGGTCCGCTGACTGCCGATGGCCGCGTGCGTGGCCGTGCCGTGGGGGCTTGGGAAGACAAGCACTCCAACCTGGACAACTACCAGCGCACCAGCAAGGTCGGCTATGCCGTGCTGGAAGCCGATCTGGGCGAACGCACGCTGCTGTCGGTTGGTGGCGACGTGATGGACAGCGACCCGAAGGGGTCGACGTGGGGCGGCATTCCGCTGCTGGACAGCGCCGGCAACTTCAACCGCATGCCGCGCTCGTTCAACAATGGTGCGCAATGGGCCGGCTGGCGCCAGTACGTGCGTACCGGTTTCACCACGTTGGAGCACACGTTCGCCAACGATTGGATTGCCAAGCTGCAGCTCAACCACCAGGTCAACGGCTATGACGCCGCGCTGGCCGGTGCCGCTGCCGGCAATCCTGACCCGTTGACCGGCGAGGGCGTCAGCCTGTGGCTCGGCAAGTACGTCGGCAAGACCGTCAGCAATGCCGCCGACTTCTATGTGAGCGGGCATTTCGGCCTGTTCGGCCGCGAGCATGAGCTGGTGGTCGGTGGCAGTGCCTCGCGCAAGCGCTGGACCAATACCGGCTACGGCCCGCAGGCGGGGTTCCCGGATACCGTGCCGGACTACAGAAGCTGGAATGGCGACATTGCCGAACCGCAGTGGCAGCGCACCTATGACAACAATGAAGTGACCCGCGAGAATGGGCTGTACGTGGTTGGCCGCTTCGATCTGGCCGATCCGTTGAAGCTGATCGTCGGCAGCCGCCTGGCCAGTTACCGCTCGCCGGACACGCGAGAGACCGGCGTCCATGTGCCCTATGCCGGCGTGGTCTACGACCTCGGCGAGCATTACTCGGTGTATGCCAGCTACAGCACCATCTTCAAGCCGCAGGGCGAGCGTGACGAGCAGGGCAAGGCACTGGATCCACTGGAGGGCCGCAGCTACGAGGTTGGCCTGAAGGCTGAGTTCTTCGATGGACGCCTCAATGCCAGTGCGGCGCTGTTCCAGCTTGATCAGGACAACTTCGCCCAGCCTACCGGCGGCAAGACACCGGATGGCCAGGATGCCTACCGCGCCTTGATGGGCGTGCGCACCAAGGGTTACGAGCTTGAAATGTCGGGTCAGCTGGCCGACGGCTGGCAGGTGCAGGGTGGGTTCTCCCACAAGATTGCCCGCCAGGCGGGCACCAAGGTGACCACGCTGGAACCGGAGAACCAGTTCAGCCTGCACACCCGCTACCGTCTGCGTGGCGCCTGGCAGGGGCTGACGCTGGGTGGTGGCGCACGCTGGCAGGATTCGACTTTCGGCGAGATCACCAACCCGGCCACGCGGGCCAAGGTGGTGCATCGCACGCAGCCGTACTGGTTGCTCGATGCGATGGCGCGCTACCAGTTCAACGATCGCCTGTCGGCCACGGTCAACGTCAACAACCTGCTCGACAAGCGTTACTACACGATCTTCAACTGGTACAGCACCTACACCTGGGGTGAGCCGCGCAACGTGCGGTTGAGCTTGAATTACAGGTTCTGACGCAGATGCGCCCGCGATGCTCTGCAGCATCGCGGGCGATGTGGTTACAGCGGCAGGTCGAACACCAGCACTTCGGCATCGTTGCCGTTTTCCAGCGTCAGCTGGGCTTCGTCGCTGACCTGCAGCGCATCACCGGCTTCCAGGGTGATGCCGTTGACCTGCAGCTGCCCACGGGCCACCTGCACATAGGCGCCACGACCGTTGCCAAGCGCATGGTGCAGCTTCTGGCCGCCATCGAGGATGGTGGCGAAGATGCGGGCATCCTGGTGGATGCGCAGCGAACCGTCGGCACCGTCCGGCGAAGCGATCAGGCGCAGCTGGCCGCGCTTGGTCTCCGGTGCGAAGTGGGTCTCCTCGTACGACGGCGTGATGTTCTCGGTGTCCGGGAAGATCCAGATCTGCAGGAAGTGCACGGTATCGTCGGCGGAATGGTTGAACTCGCTGTGGGTGACGCCGCTGCCGGCGCTCATGCGCTGCACGTCGCCGTAACGCAGCACCGAGCCGGTGCCCATCGAGTCCTTGTGTTCCAGCGCACCGCCCAGCACGTAGGAGATGATTTCCATGTTGCTGTGGCCGTGGGTGCCGAAGCCCTGGCCGCCGATCACCTTGTCTTCGTTGATCACCCGCAGCGGGCCGAAGCTGACGTAGCGCGGGTCGTAGTAGTTGGCGAAGGAGAAGGTATGGCGCGAGGACAGCCAGCCATGCTCGGCCAGGCCACGGGTAGCGCTCTTGCGGATCTGCAGCATGATGGAATCTCCTTGTTCGATGGCTTCGATGGGGCGGGGTGGGCTGGCAGCCGCTGTGTTTCCCCGTTGGAGAGAAGTATCCGCTTGCGCCTTGGGTTTGAAAAACGGATAGTTTTGACAGCCATCATCGAAAAATTCGAATGCTCAAGCTCAGCCTCGATGCCCTGCAGATCCTGGATGCCATCGACCGCCGCGGCTCCTTTGCCGGCGCCGGCAAAGCCCTGCACAAGGTGCCCTCGACCATCTCCTACACCGTGGCCAAGCTGGAGGAGGACCTGGGCGTTCAGCTGTTCGACCGGGTCGGTCCGCGCGCCGAGCCGACCGAGGCTGGCCGCGCGCTGCTGGACGAAGGCCGGCACCTGCTGCGCGCCGCCCGCGAGCTGGAACTGCGGGTGCGCCGGGTGGCGTCGGGCTGGGAGACCGAACTGACGCTGGCGGTGGATTCGGTGTTCCCGACCTGGCTGCTCGGCCCGGACATCGCCGCGTTTCGCGAGGCCGAGGCACCGACCCGTCTGCGATTGATCGGCGAGGCCCTGTCCGGCACCTGGGAGGCCCTGCTGGACCGCCGTGCCGACCTGCTGGTCGGTGCGCCGGGTGAGGGCCCCAGTGGCGGTGGTTACGTGGTCGAGCCGCTGGGCACGGTGGAGTTCGTGTTCGCGGTCGCGCCCGGTCATCCGTTGGCCGCAGTGCCGGGTGTGCTGGGTCGCGAGCAGCTGGTCGAGCACTGCGCGATCGCGGTCTCTGATTCCGCGCGCAGGCTGCTGCCGCGCACGGTCGGCTTGTTGATGGGGCAGGAGATGCTGACGGTGCCGGACATGGCCAGCAAATTGAAGTTGCAGTGCGAAGGCGTGGGCTTCGGTTTCCTGCCCGAACCGTGCGCGCGCGCTGCGGTGGCGCGCGGCCAGCTGGTGATCCGCGAGGTGGAGGAACACAAGCCGGAGGAGACCTTCTGGCTGGCCTGGCGCACTGGCGAGGATGGCGCCGCATTGCGCTGGTGGCGCGAGCGCCTGCGCAGGCCGGAGCTGTTGTCGCAGTGGTGGCAGGCAATGGCCAGGGGGTAGGGGTTTGGCAGGGCTGCGCCCTGCACCCGCTACGATCCAGAGCAACAGCAACAGCAACAGCAACAGCAGAAGCTGGTTTCCTGAGGGATGGCGGGGTGGGTCCGGTTGCGGGAGACGCCGTAAACCCTTCCATGAAGTGACCCCCGGGAGTTGGACGTCAGATCCAACCCCGAGGGATGCATGAACAGATACGACGCACGTTTCAAACTGCAGGTCGCCAAAGAGGCCTGCAAGACCTCCACATCGGTCAAAGCCATTGCCCGTCGCCA
>NZ_JCAFUM010000022.1:0-18363 GCF_059371335.1 Stenotrophomonas sp. YJH_SMC_6
AGCCGGTGGCGCAGCTCAGATCACGCTGTACGATGAGGCCGGGCAGTGGCTGGGCAACTACTCGGCCACGGGGCAGGCGCAACAGCAGGCCATCTGGCTGGATAACTACCCGGTGGCGCTGATCAACGTGCCGGGCACCGGTGTGCCGGAACTTGCCTACGTCCAACCAGATCATCTGGGCACGCCGCGCGTGGTGATCGATCCGGTACGGGACGTCGCGATCTGGGAGTGGAGCAACAAGAGTGAGGTGTTCGGTAACCAGATTCCGAGTGCTGATCTGGATGGCGATGGTGTGGCGTTCGAGCTGGCGCTGCGATTTCCGGGCCAGCAGGCCACGGATGCGAGTGGGTTGTTCTACAACTACCAGCGGGAGTATGACCCGGCAGCGGGGCGCTATTCGCAGAGTGATCCGATGGGATTCGACGGGGGGGTATCTACCTTCTCCTATGTATCAGCTGATCCAGTGCAGGCGGTTGATCCGCTCGGACTGCTGGCCAATTGCACTTGCGTGGATGGTGGAGTTCATATCGACATCCCTATTCGCTTCAGTGCTGAGGGAGCTACTCCTGAGACTTTGAGTAAAATGATAAATGCAATTGAATCGACCTGGTCTGCGCCCGGATTTACAGTGACTGTCAGCCAGCCGGAGAAAGGTCGGTTAAACCGTGTTGAGGTTCCGCTGGGGAGGGGGGGGCGTAACTGGAGGCAGTGTCGGTAAATGGTATGCAGGAAACACTGAGTGGACGGCTGCGCACGAAGCAGGGCATTTGATGAAATTCAAGTACGATGGTCGTTTTGATATGTACGATGTGGTGTCGCAGGCGCCATCTCGTTCTACCAAGCCCGTTCCGGGGTGGGAGGGAAACATCATGGCAGAGCATCTTGGCGTTCCAGACGATAGGGTTCGGGATGCTATCAAGAAGCGGTTGGGGTGCAAATGATGGTGAGTCTACGCGTGGCTGCGCTCCTTCTTCCATTGCTCGGAGGCTGTGGCACTAGCCAGATCAAACACATTGAATGGAACTCAGATTGGGTGGACGTTTCATCGGATGAGATCATTCCTGGGAACTCGACGACACTTCGAAGTGACCGCTTGGCCACCTTGAATCCGCAGAGCGAAAAATCGATTGCTCAGTGGATGCTCGATCAGAACTTGAGCATCATCCAAGCATCGGATGCGGCTGAGAAATTCGCGCCA
This sequence comes from Stenotrophomonas sp. YJH_SMC_6, assembly GCF_059371335.1. NCBI lineage: Bacteria > Pseudomonadati > Pseudomonadota > Gammaproteobacteria > Lysobacterales > Lysobacteraceae > Stenotrophomonas > Stenotrophomonas sp. YJH_SMC_6. Next base: position 1,199 of record NZ_JCAFUM010000022.1, read on the forward strand.
CTACAGTTGAATGGGTTAGTGCCGGCAGAGGGGGAGACTGTTTATCTCGTCAGAGCGGCCTCGGGTGCAGGAGGCGGGAGTTTTGTCGGCTACATAAATGACAATGGAATTCTCATCTTGTACGGGGTAATGGGAAGTTGTGGGGAGCAAGTGCATCGAGTGGTTGCTGTGAGCCTGAGTAAGAGGCCTGCCAAGTTCTTCGGAGGGTGTTCAGGAGCGCTTTGAAGATTCTTATGTGTGTGGGTCTGAGGTGGGAATAGGGAAGTGGGAATTTCATTTGCGAGCGCTCTGTTGGTGTGTTTGCGGGCGGGGGCATAGATTGCAGCTGTTGAGCGGCTTGGCGACACCGTGGTCTTCATTGAGGCCTCTGTCGGCGCAGAAGATTGCACTTCTAGTAGAGGGCGCTTGGGAAGGCCGGTTGATTCCTGTCAAATCATGACTCTTGAGCAGAGCTTCCCGGGACGATCGAGCTATCGATCACAGGCGTAACAGTAGACCGCTAGGCCAGATGGGGACGGGCTGTTCTTTTTCATGCGAATCCATGGTGGGTGCGGAGCGATTGGCCGTTGTGGCGCATTGATCGATTGAGGGCATCACCCCACGGCGCACGCACCGCTTGGCTTGAGCTGGGGCAGGTTGCGGGGCATGTAGGCCGGCAGGGAGCTGACGCAGGGATGGATTACAGGACGGATCACCATCGGGCCAACGCAATGGGCTCTACCGTGCGTGCAGCTAGATGAACATCATGGATCTTGTACTCAGCGAATTGCTTTCCCGGTTCGGTGTCGACAGTGACTCGGGCAGGCAGGTACTCTCGAGCGCTGCGCGATGGGCTGCGTGAGTAGGCCGCCAAGCAGGAGGCAAGGTGCATGAGCTCCCGCGCTCCTCCACAACAGAACGCGATCGGCCTGCACGCCTCGGAGAGGTACAAGATGAAAGCGAGGCAGATTCTTCGGTACGGGCTGGCCTACGCGGTGTCCTGTGGAGCACTCTGGCTGTTCCTGCACTTTGTGGGCAGGGCGCTTTACGCCTTCGACTCACATCAGGTTTTCTTCTGGCTGTATGCCGTCAGCCTTCTGTTGCTGGGAATTGGCGCACGGGTTCCCGCCGCTGGCCGCCTGACGTTCAGGCGGCTTGCCAAGGGGGCTGGCTTGGGGCTGCTCGCGGGCCTTCTGGCCCAGGTCGTGGTACTTGTACTGGAAGCCTACAGATTCAGCGGATTCAGGCCATCGCTGCTCTGGCAGGTACCGGTTTCGCTGACGGTGATCAGCGTCGTGCTGCTCACGCCGCTCTGGGGCGTAGTGCTGGTTGCCCTCACCGCCGCATTCCGCCGCGACAACCACCCACATCAGGCCTCGAACCCATGAAGCGCCTGACTGCCTTTTGCCTCGCGGCCGCACTGACATCCTGTGCGGCGCATCCGAACCGCACGACGAAGTGTCAGCCGGCCCAATTCACTTACATCGGCACCGAGAGCATCGACGGGCTGACCTATGGGCGCTTCCAGGTCAGCCACAACGCTGGTCAGCCGCTTCAGCTGTGGGTGGATGAGAGACGCAGGTTGAACTCAAGGACCGCTCGCGCAGAGATGAGGCGCACAGGCGAAGATGCCTGGCGGCCTTACAACGTGATCCTTGAGGAAATCACACCGGGAGCGATCGGGGTGTCGATCGGGCAGGATGAACAGCAGAGCGTTCTGTTCGATGGTGATGGCCTGTTCCTGCCCGGCGCATCCAGCGCGGGCGCGAATTACTCCATCGTGGTACAGGACGCTGCCGGTTGCGAACATCGCTCGGCAACGTTCATTCCCTGACATTCCTGGCGGCGAGCCGGATTCCTTGCGACTTCGCAGCATCGCCCGGTTGGGACGCTGCGTACAGGCAATGAAGGAAAAATGGCGCGCCCGGAGGGATTCGAACCCCCGACCAATGGCTTCGGAAGCCACTACTCTATCCGGCTGAGCTACGGGCGCGTTGTAGAACCGCCGCGCCGTCGGCCAGTGCCGGGGCGGGCGTCGCAGCGCCATGAGGCGGTGCGGGACCGGCATTCTATCCAGTTTCGTCGAACAAATCTCCCCCCACCGGCAAAGCCCTGCCGGAGGGGCAGGAGTATCCTATCGCCATGGCTGATACCCCCCTCACTTCGCCGCAGTCGCCGGCGACGCCGCGTTGGCGGCATTACTGGAGTCTGATGCGTGCTGATCGCCCGATCGGCACGTTGCTGCTGCTGTGGCCCACCTGGTGGGCGTTGTGGCTGGCTGCCGGCGGCCTGCCGCCGCTGTGGACGCTGTTCGTGTTCACCGCCGGCGTGTGGCTGACCCGCTCGGCCGGTTGCGTCATCAACGACTACGCCGACCGCTGGCTCGACCCGCACGTGGAACGCACTAAGGCGCGTCCGCTGGCCACCGGCGCAATCAGCGGCCGCGCCGCGCTCGCTCTGTTCGCGGTGCTGATGCTGGTGGCGTTCGGCCTGGTGCTGACCCTGAACGGGCTGACCATCGGCCTGAGTTTCATCGGCGTGTTCCTGGCCGCCAGCTACCCGTACCTGAAGCGCTACACCCACCTGCCACAGGTCTACCTGGGCATGTCATTCGGCTGGGGCATCCCGATGGCCTTCGCCGCCGTGCAGGGCGAGGTGCCGATGCTGGGCTGGCTGCTGTACGCCGGCAACATCCTGTGGTCCACCGCCTACGACACCTGGTACGCCATGGTCGACCGCGAGGACGACCTGAAGATGGGCTCGCACTCCACCGCGATCCTGTTCGGTGATCTCGATCTGGTCATCCAGGGCGTGCTGTACGCGCTGTTCCTGGCCACCATGGCGCTGGTCGGCGTGCGTGGCGGGTTGGGTGGGTACTATCTGGCCGGCGTGGCCGTGGCCACCGCGCTGGTGGTGTACGAGTTCTGGATCTGCCGCAACCGCGAGCGCGGCCCGTGCTTCAAGGCGTTCCTGCACAACAACTGGGTGGGTGCCGCGCTGTTTGCCGGCATCGCCGTGGATCTGGCACTGCGTTGAGCCCAAGGTGAGGTAGGGCCGGCCGCTGGCCGGCTGCACCCGTGCGCGATCTCGAGGTTGCCGGCCAGCGGCCGGCACTACCGCCACCCACTACCTGCGACCGTCCCCAGATCTGGTAGAGCCGGCCGCTGGCCGGCTGCACCCGTGCGCGATCCCGAGGTTGCCGGCCAGCGGCCGGCACTACCCTCCTCCGCGACCTACGACCAATAGGTGGCTGACAGGCCGCACCCCACCGCCCAGAATCGATCCATCGAACCTGGGAGGGTAGGCGATGGCCTCGACGGCAGCAGTACAGGACGGCTGGATGGCGCGCGCAGCGCTGCGCTCGGCCGCCTGGGCGGAAAAGTGGTTCCCCGATGCGTACGTGTTCGCGGTGCTGGGCGTGGTCATCGTCGCGCTGGCCGCGATGGGCTTCGGCTCGACCCCGCAGGCCACCGCCAGCGCCTTCGGTGACGGTTTCTGGAGCCTGATTCCCTTCACCATGCAGATGGCCTTCGTGGTCATCGGTGGCTACGCCGTGGCCACCGCGCCGGTGGTCGCACGCTTCATCGATTTCCTCGCCCGGGTGCCGCGTACCGGCCGCGGTGCGGTGGTGTACGTAGGCCTGGTCAGCATGCTCGCTTCGCTGCTCAGCTGGGGTTTCTCGCTGGTGTTCGGTGGCCTGCTGGTGCGCGCGCTGGCCCGCCGCACCGAACTGCGCATGGACTACCGCGCGGCCGGTGCGTCGGCGTACCTCGGCCTGGGTGCGGTGTGGGCCATGGGATTGAGCTCGTCGGCCGCACAGCTGCAGGCCAACCCGGCCAGCATGCCGCCGGGCCTGGTCGAGATCACCGGCGTCCTGCCGTTCACCGAAACCATCTTCCTGTGGCAGTCGATCGCACTGACCGCGGTGCTGATCCTGGTCTCGCTGCTGATCGCCTGGTTGACCGCACCGGCCGCCGGCAGTGCCCGTACCGCTGAAGACTTCCCCGGCGCCGCGCAGGCCGAGCCGGAGCCGTTGCAGCGCCGCACGCGCCCGGGCGAATGGCTGGAGTACAGCCCGCTGCTGACCGTGCTGCTCTCGCTGCTGGCGTTCGGCTGGCTGTTCAACGAGTTCGCCAACAAGCCGGTGGTCACCGCCATCGCCAACCTCAACACCTACAACTTCCTGTTCATTTCGCTGGGCCTGCTGCTGCACTGGCGGCCGCGCAGCTTCCTCAACGCGGTGGCCAAGGCGGTGCCCAGCACCACCGGCGTGCTGATCCAGTTCCCGCTGTACGGTGGCATCGCGATGATCCTCACCCACGCTGCCGGTGGCGACGGGCAGACACTGGCGCACCGGCTGTCGAGCCTGTTCGTGCACGTGGCCAGCACCGATACCTTCGCGCTGGTGATGGGCGTTTATTCGGCGGTGCTCGGCTTCTTCGTGCCCTCCGGTGGTGGCAAGTGGATCATCGAGGCGCCGTACGTGATGCAGGCCGCCAACGAACTGAAGGCACACCTGGGCTGGGCGGTGCAGGTCTACAACGCGGCCGAAGCGCTGCCGAACCTGATCAATCCGTTCTGGATGCTGCCGCTGCTGGGCGTACTGGGCCTGAAGGCACGCGACATCGTGGGCTTCACCTTCATCCAGCTGCTGGTGCACATCCCGCTGGTGCTGGGCCTGCTGTGGCTGCTGGGCATGACCCTGGCCTATGTGCCGCCGGTGATGCCCTGAATGCTGGGCTGGCTTGCCTGCGTGAGTTGGGAAGCCAGCCTCCTTCCGCGCGTGTTTCCGGCTGAGAACGCCATGAATGCGCGCCATGCTGACCACTGCATGAGCACATGCCGAACCCGCATGAATTCTTCAGCCGCTTGTGCCACAAGGGCTTCTGCGCGTTCATTCACAGGCGTACACGCAGATGTAGCCGCGCACCCACGCGTGATTAACCATTCGCTGCAGACGATGGCCACGTCCACCGCATTCCGCGAGTGGCTTTGGAGATCGGACATGGCACAGCAGAACCAGAACCCGAACCAGAAGCAGCAGGGCCAGCAGAACCAGCAGGATCAGCAGCAGGGTCGTGGCCGCGACCAGCAGCAGCAACAGCAGCAGGAACAGCAGCAGCGCAACCAGCGCAACCAGCAGCAGGGTGGGCAGGACGAGGAAGAGTGACCTCGCCACCAGCTCCGGTGATGCAAAGCCCCGCCCCGTGCGGGGCTTTGCTTATTCCAGCACGCCGAGACGCTGCAGCACCGGCGCTGCCGACATGTCGTTCGGATTGGTGCCGGGCTGATCCTGCGGTACGTCCATGCCCATGCCGCGGTACAGATCCACCCAGTGCTGGGCGATCTCCCCGGTCTGCGGGTTGCGGAAGTTCATCGGCTGCAATGCGAACACGTGGTGCGCACGGAAGACGCGTTCGATGAAGTCCGAGCAGTAGTAGCTGTCCTCGTTCAACACATACGACGTGTTGTACGGCTTGCCCAGCATCGTGCGCGCGGTGGCGACCGCATCCTTGATGGCCGCCTGCTGCGGCGCATGCAGGCGATAGACCACGATCTGCCGCTGCTTGGCGCGCGCCTCCTGGCGGAACTCGACCAGCGATTGCCGGCGCGATCCTTTCTCGTCCGCATGCAATACCTCCCAGCCCTTCGGCGTGGAAGCGACCAGGGCGACGTGATCGAAGCTGGGCGCGCCCTGCTTGCCGGTGGCATCGTCAATGGCGGCACTGAGGCCGCTGCGGCCGGCGGTGACAAACAGCAGATCGCCTTCGTGGACATCGACGGCCATCGCCACCGCTGGCCACAGGGCGGGCAGCAGCAGGCCGATCAGGAGCAGGAGGCGATGCATGAGGACTCTCGGACAGGCGGAATGCCGGAATTGTAGGGCGCGCGGTAGCATGGAGCGACCGGACCGGATTCAGGATGAGCCCATGTGTCGATACCGTTCTGCCGCACTGCTGATGCTCGCCTGTGGCGTGGTGCTGGTTGCCTGCACGCCTGCGCCGCAGCCGCAGCAGACAGCGGGCGAAGCCGGGCCTGCCGCAGCGGCGCCGGCGATCACTGCCGTCGAGCCCACACCTGTGGCTGCACGCAGTGAATGCCCCCACCCGGAATTCGATGCATTCCTGAAGCATTTCGGCAATGAGATCGCGCTGCAGGAAAAGGCCACTGCCGACCCGCTGCTGGACAGCTACATCGATGCGGAGGCCGAGCCGGAACCGCGCAAGGTGGAGAGCCGGTTGGCGCTGGCCGATGTGGAGTGGCCGGTGATGCCCGATCCTGCCGCGTTGGCCGGCCAGGGCCGCGAAATACAGATCAGCCCCCTGGCCGATGGGCAGCGGCAGGTGCAGATCCGTATGCCGGACAGCAGCGACCAGCAGACCTACACCTTTGCGCAGACGCCGTGTTGGACACTGGTCAAGCGTGAGGACGAGTCGATCTGAAACCTGATCCGGCACAGGCGCGGCGGGCCAGTGACTGCTAGGCTCGATCCCTGGTCCAGGCAGGGAGACGCCGATGCAGGCTTTCAGGAAGCACGCCACCACCACCGCCATCGCAGCTGTGCTGGCGATAGCCTCCCTCAGCGGCGCCCAGGCACAGTCGGTGCATGCCGATGACCGCGCCTACTTCGCCAATGCCACCGCCGAACAGACCGCGCGTGACGCACTGGGCAAGCGCGTCGAGGCTCTGCAGCAGGCGTCCACCGTTGCACCCGCGGAACGCTTCCGGCAGGCCGAGGTACTGGAGGCGCAGTGCCTGCGCCATCACAGCTACCTGCACCTGCAGGCCGCCCGCAATGCGCGTGATCAGCGTCCGGCCCAGGCGCTGGACCAGGTGATGGGGCTGTGCAGCCGCATTGCCCGCAGCGGCCGCGCCGCTCTGCGCGAGGCGTCCGCGGATGCACCATGGGCAGCAGCCTATGGCTTCCTGCGCGCACGCGCGTTGAAGGAGGCCGCCGCCCCGGCCAACGCCGCGCTGGATGAGGCCGTGGAGGCACTGGCCGATCCGGCGCTGGACAGCTTCGCGCGCCTGCGTGGGCAGATCCTGCGCAGCGCCGAGTACCCGCAGATCGAGCACGGCGGCCGGCACTGGGACACGGGGCGCGACAGGCAGGCACTGGCCCGGCAGCCCGACCGCGCCCTGCGCGAGGCGGGCTGGAAGGGCTACTGGCAAGGTCTGCAATCGCGCCGTGAGCCGATGGCGTCGGTGCTGCTGGGGCTGGTGCAGGTGAATGACGCCGCGGCACGCCTGCAGGGTGACGGCTCGGCGCCGGCACATGGCTATCAGCGCATGGGCCTGGATACTGCTGCAGTGGATGCAACGCTGGTGGCGATCGAACAGCATGCGGAAGACCGCCGCGCCTACCAGGAGATGCTGCTGCACCACGCTGCGCGATCGGGCATCGATGTGCCGCAGATCTGGGATACCACGGTGCCCGATGCCGGCTACACGCCGCCGGTGCTGACGCTGGCGCAGCTGCGCGACAACGCCGCCGATGCCATGCAGCACCTGGGCCCGGCGTACGTGGCTGAACTGCGCGCGCTGCTCGATCCGGCCAGCCACCGCATGGATCTGGCCACCGAACGCGGTGACCGCAGCCAGGACGCGTTCTCCGTGAGCGCTCCCGGTGTGCCGGCAATGCTGTTCGTTGGTGTCCGCAGCGGGGACCTGGAAAGCGATGTCGAGATCGCCCATGAAGCTGGCCATGCCGTGCATGGCGAGTGGATGCAGCGGGGTCATGCGTCGCCGCTGCAGCGCAATGGCAGCCAGTGGCTGACCGAGGCGTTCGCGATCTACAACGAGCTGCGCTTCCGCGACCAGCTGTACCAGCAGGCACAGGACCCGCGCGCCAAGGCCTACTACCTGAAATCGCTGCTGGACGACATGGTGCTGCAGCTGTTCACCTCTTCCGAGGAAGCGCAGCTGGAGCGGTCGATCTACCAGGGCGTTGCCGCCGGCACGCTGGGCACCGCCGATGACCTGGACGCGCTGACCGGGCGGGTGCTCGCACGCTTCGGCCAGCAACCGGAGCGCTACCCGCAGCTGCGCAACACCTGGATCGGCAAGCGCCTGATGTATGAAGACCCGAACTATCTGGTGAACTACCTGTATGCGGGTCTGCTGGCCGTGCAGTTGTATGTGCAGGACCAGCGCGATCCCGAGGGGTTCCGTGCGCGCTATCTTGCCGTGCTTGGCGAGGGCTTCGATCGCGCGCCGAACGAGCAGGTGGCGCAACTGCTGGGGCACGCGCCTGACTGGGCGGCCCTGGTGGATGCCGATCTCCAGGTGTTCAACCAGACGGCGGCACAGCTGCAGGCGCTGCATGCGCAGATCGAGGTGGGGCAGGGCACGTGAAGATGCTGCGCAGGATGACGTGCACCTGGGCCACGGCATGGCTGTTGATGCTGCTGTGCCTGTTGCCGAAGGTGGTGATGGCCGGTGCTGCAGTCCCTGCGCTGGATGATCCGGTGGTGGACGCCGCCAACGCACTTTCGGCGGATACCCGCGACAAACTGCGCACGCAGGCATTCCAGTTGCAGGCGCGCACCGGCGCACAGCTGCAGGTGATGGTAGTCAACCATGTTGGCGACGAAGGCATCGAAGCTTACGCACAGCGGGTGTTCGACCAGTGGCAGCTGGGCCGCGAAGGCGTTGACGATGGCGTGCTGCTGCTTGTGGCCGTGCAGGACCGCCGTGTACGCATCCAGACCGGCTACGGCCTGGAGGGCGCGATACCCGATGCCTATGCCGCCCGCATCATCGACAAGGCGATCGTGCCGCGTTTCCGCGATGGCGACCTTGACCAGGGCGTGCTGGATGGAACGAAGATCATAGTGGCGCTGATCGATGGCGAGGACCTGCCGGCATCGGAAGCGCCATCGATGCGCAACGTGCTGCCGCCCGATTGGCGCAGCGCGGACTCGGTGGTTGCACTGACGCTGCTGGCCGGCTTCCTTGCGGGTCTGTGGCGCTCGCCGCCCTCGGCGCAGGCGCACCCGGAGCGATTGCCGGCCTGGGCCCGCCCGCTGCTGGTGACGGCCGTGGTGGCCGCGGGCCTGCTGGCGGCGGCCATGTGGGTGCCACGCCAGGCACTGGCAGCGCTCTGCATCGTGTTGGCGTTGTGCGTACCGGTGGCGAGCCTGCTTGGCTGGTGCTGGCGCCGTAGCCGCGGTGTGCGCGTGGTGCTGCTCGGCATGCTCGGGGTCAGTTCGGGGTTCTTCGTGGTGATGGTGGTGCGTGGCCAGTTGCCACCCAGTCTGGCCTTGCACACGTCGCTGGACCTGGCGGTAGGCATCATGGCCATGCTGGTGTTTTTCCTCGTACAGGCGTGCCGCGCGCGCTGGCACAAGGACCGCAGCAGCTTCGGGGTGAGGTGCGCAGTGCTGTTGCTGCTGACCGCTGGCTACGTGCTCTTCGCACTGCTGGCCATCGATCGCGCCGGCCCGGTTGCGCGCCTCGCCACGACGATCGGGTGGAGTGCCGGCACGCTCGTGCTGTACTTCACCTGGATCTTCACCATGCTGCCAGGTGAGAAGGCTCGCGGCAGCCGCAGATCATCCGGCGGCCACCGCAGCGCGTCCAGTTCGTCATCCAGCAGTTCGTCGTCGAGCAGCTCCAGCAGTTGGTCCGGAGGCGGAGGCCGCAGCGGCGGAGGCGGCGCGTCGGGCAGCTGGTAGATCAGGTCGCCTGCACACGCCAGCCGAGTGCAGCGTCCTCCACAACGCCCGGGCCGGCCACGTCGCCGACCTGCAGCAACAGCCCCTGCGCATTGGGCAGGTCCTTCTGCTCGGGGAACCAGCGCCGGTCCGCAGCGACCACGATCAGCAGCCCTTCGTCGTCGCCCATCGGCGCGAACTGCGCCGAAGGCGGGCTGATCGGTTGCAGGCCGAATCGCATGCTGGACTGTTCTCGCACGGCATCGACATCGTGGCTGGGCAGGCCGACCTCGCTCAGGCAGGTCAGTTCGCTGCCGTGGAAGGCGCCCTGATGCGTACTGTCGGGCAAGCGGCGGCGGCCGATCAGTTCCAGGATCAAGCCATCGGGGCCAGTGAAGTACACCGACTGCGACTGCCAGCTGCTCTCCAGCGCAAAGTAGTCCAGCCCCGCGGGATTACGCTGCAACGGGGTGCGCTCGCGTAGCCACGTCATCGCCTCGCCGAAGCGGTTGTCCGGCACGTTGAAGGCCAGGTGCACGCCACCGACCGGGCGATCCTGCGCAGGCTGGAGTTCGATCGTGCTCCAGCCGATGTGCACATGGTTGCCGACCACGCGTTGCTGCAGGACATCGTGAAAATACGCAGCGACGGCGCCGACATCGGAGACCGGCAGGGTGAGGTGCAGCAGGCGCATGATCGTTCCTCCGTGGACGCGACCACTGTAGCGCCGGGCGCAGCGCGAGGGCCACTAGCGCAGTGAATGGTCGAAGAACCGTATCGCTGCATCCACTGCCTGCGCGTGGGTCTGTGCCTTTGGCACCGACGTAGTGCACAGGTCCTGCAGCCGCTGCTGCCCGGTCTCGGTGCACGCGGCCAGGAAATCATAGTGGCCCACATCGGCCAAGCGCTGCAGTTCCGCGCCCGGAATCAGGGCCCCGGCGGCCGCGCCATTGCTCTGTGGAGGTGCAACCGCGTCCGCTTCGCCCAGCACGATCGAAACCGGCTGCCGCAACGAGGACAGCTGCTCGGGCGCAAATGCCTGCACGATTGCTGGCGCCAGCAGGAATACCGCGCGCACGCCGGGGATCGCGCGCGATTCGTTGGCGCGGGAGATCCATGGCAACAGTTCCGGCGAGCTTGCAGCGGTAATACGGGCTTCCATCGTGTGCGTGGCGGCTTCCTGTTGGGGCCGGCAGACACCGTCATCCGGATGCGCGGTGCAGAAGGCCAGCAGTCGTTGCAGGTCCGGTCGTGCACCGGCGGCCAGCAGCGCGGTGTAGCCACCGGCGGAGAATCCGACGACACCCAGACGCTCGGCGTCGACGTGGGGACCGAGCACGGGATCAGCCTGTACTGCCACCAGCGCGGCGCGCAGATCATCCGCGCGCAGCCAGGTCAGCACGCTGCCGGGCAGGGTCATCGCGTCGGCACCGTTGTTGCCCGGATGATCGACTGCGATCACCAGGTAGCCCGCCCGTGCCAACGCGGTGCCCAGCCAGCCCATCATGCGCGCGCTGCCGCCGTTGCCATGCGAGAGCAGCAGGGTCGGCAGGCGATCACCCACCACCGGCGCATCCATTGCGGCACGGCCGACGTCGAACAGCGGCGCATCGGGTGGTCCGAGGGTCAGCGCGGTTTCCCGGCTGCCGGCCTGTGCGGGGTACCAGACCGTGTAGCGCAGGGTGTCTCGGTGCTGCGCGTCGCGCACGGCGGCGCCGGCCGCCGACGTCGTGCCATGGCGCTCGCCGGCCGCCCTGGATTCGCGGGCAGCCGCGGTGGTCGCCAGGCACATCAGCATCGTTCCCAGCACAGCGGCGGTCATGCGCATCTTCAACTCCTTGTCAGCGAGGGCGTTCGTCCACCGGCAACCAGATCTCCACGCCGCCGTTGCCGGTGTGCTCGTCGAAGCGGGTGTCGTAGCGCTCCAGATCGGGTGCATTGGCCAGGCTGAGGCCGGAGCCGGGCAGGTAGTGATCCAGCAACCAGAACCAGGTCGAGCGGATGGCCGAGATGTGTCCGCCGTGCCAGGCCACCAGGTAGCGGCGCGCCGGGATGTCCACGCGCCGCCAGTGCGCAGGCACGCTCGGCACCGCGCTTGCCGGCAGAGCCGCGATGTAATCGAAGCCGCCATCGTCATCACTGTTGCAGCACACGCCGAAGCTGATCGGCGCCGGCGCCGGCCATTCCCGATTGAGCTGCGCCCACTGCCCGGGTATCGCACCGCCACTGTCGCGGGTATGCCGCATGCCGATGCCCGTCACCTGGAAAGCGGGCGTGTCGAGCAGTCGCGGCGCCTCACCGCAGGGCGCCGGCGCATCGTCCACGCGGATCGCCTGTACCAGCGCCAGGCCATCGGTGCCCTGTTCGCGTACCCGTTCCGGCGTCTGCCCGAACTGTTCGTTGAAGGCGCGGGTGAACGCGGCATGGGTGGTATAGCCGGCTCCCAGCGCGACCTGCAGGATATCCCCCGCCCCGTCGGCCAACCGCTGCGCCGCAGCGGTCAGGCGCCGTCCCCGCAGGTAGCGCACCACCGAGGTGCCAGTGCGGGCCTGGAACAGGCGTGACAGATGAAACGGCGACAGGCCGGCCGCAGCGGCGATATCGGCCAGCGCCAATGGCTGGTCCGCATGGGTTTCGATGTACCACAACGCCTTGCCTGCCGCGCTCATCCTGCCGTTCCCCGCATCCAATGCCGGCACAGTAGCGGATCGGCAGGCGCGGCGTTTAGCAGTTCTTGCGCTGCCGGGGCTTTGCGTCTGCCTGCGTACCGGCAACAATGCGTGCTTCATGGACGTGATGAGGGGCAGGGAGATGCGATCGACGACGTGGGATGCCAGGCCAGCGGAGCCCGGCCGATGATCGAGATGATCGAAATGCTGCTTGCCCTATGGGTACTTCCCAGTCTGTTGACCCTGGCGCTGATGCTGCTGATGTTGTTCGGCGCGCCACGGTGGCGCGGCAATCCCTGGGTGTACCGTGTCGGCTTCGCGTTGCTGGGCGGGTTTCTGACACCGACGTTGTTGGGGGCCGGTCACGGTGGGTTGCCGTGCGCGACTATCGGCGGGCTGGTGATGATACTGACGCAGCTGCAATGGATCGGCGATCTGCAGGTCGACTTCATGGGGATCGGGATTCGCAACAGGGGCATCTGGATCATGTCCACCCCCGCCTTGATGGTGTTCGCCGCCATGATGTTCGTTCCGCTGCGAACGGCACGGCCGGCCCGTTTCGGCTTTGGCGACGACGCCAACGGCTAGCCGCAGTGTGCGGGGATGGGGCGTGGGTCTTCATTGCCACCCATGCATGGCGTGTATCTACGGATGAGCCCTGGCAGGGGCCAACCTTGGTCGGCGCATCAAGCTGTCGTACTGACGTCATGCCTCCTTCACACATCGCGCCGAGACTGCGCGCCTTGTCCAGGCCTGTTGTGTCCGCACAGGTGCTGGCCCTGTCGCGTCCTCCCGGAGCCCTGCCGTGTATCGTTCGAAGCTTTCGCGTTCCATCCTCCTTGCCCTTTCCATGGCCAGCGCAGGAGGCGCGATCGCAGCGGAAGCCGATGCGGTCGATGCCGCAGGCGGCAACCGCGCCGCACCCACCCAGCTCGACGCGATGCTGGTCACCGGTACCCGCGCGTCCAACCGCACTCAGTTCGAAACACTGGCGCCGGTGGACGTGTTCACCAAGGAAGACATCACGTCCGTCGAATCCACCGACCTGAAGGACGTGCTGGCCCAGCTGGTGCCGTCGTTCGTGGTGCAGCGCCTGCCGATGGCCGACGGCCAGGTGTTCGTGCGCCCGGCCACCCTGCGTGGCCTGTCGCCGGACCAGACCCTGGTGCTGGTCAACGGCCGCCGCTTCCACCGCAGCGCGCTGCTCGGCAACCGTGGTGCACAGGCGGCCGACCTTGCACAGATTCCGACCAGCGCGATCAAGCGCATCGAAGTGCTGCGCGACGGCGCATCGGCGCAGTACGGCTCGGACGCCATCGCCGGTGTCATCAACATCATCCTCGAGGATGGTCCGGGCACCGAGATCACCGCCGGCTATTCGCAGTACGCGCAGGGCGACGGTGCCTCCCGCGATTTCAGTGCGCGCACCGGCTGGTCGCTGGGCGACTACGGCAGCCTGGTGCTGTTCGCCGAATCGTCCAACTCCGACGCCACCTCGCGCACGCGCCAGCGCCCGGACGCGATCGCCTTCCAGGCTGCACATCCGGAGCTGGACGTGCCCAATCCGGTGCAGCGCTGGGGCCAGCCGGAACTGGAAAACCGCCGCGTCGGCTTCAACGTGAAGGCCAATGCCAGCGAGACGCTGGAGCTCTATGCCTTCGGCCTGTACAGCCACAGCGATGGCGTCAGTGATTTCAACTGGCGCAACCCGGACACCACCACCGGCGCGTACCGCACCACCTCCATCTTCCCCGGCTGGAACCTGCGCTCGCTGTATCCGGTCGGCTTCAGCCCGCAGTACGGCAACGTCCAGAACGACCTGCAGCTGGTCGGTGGCCTGCGCGGCGAGATCACGCCGAAGCTGCGCTGGGATGTCAGCGCCTCGTATGGCCGCAACGCCATCGACTACAGCTTGAAGAACTCGATCAATGCCTCGCTCGGCCCGGCCAGCCCGACCGACTTCGATCTCGGCCGCCTGACCCAGACCGAGAAGAACGCCAACGCCGACTTCAACTACGAGTGGGAGGTGGGCGCGCTGTCCAAGCCGATCAACGTCGCCTTCGGTGGCGAGTTCCGCCAGGAGACCTACCAGGTGCGCGCCGGTGAGCCGGCGTCGTACGCGGTGGGTCCGGGCGCGGCCGCGGGCCTGGAAGCCAATTCCAATGGCGCGCCGGGCTTCTCGGCCAGCCAGGCCGGGCAGTGGAGCCAGCGCAGCAAGGCCGCCTACGTGGACATGGAAGTGCCGCTGGGCGAGCGCTGGAGCATCGGCGCGGCCAGCCGTTACGAGGACTTCTCCAGCTTCGGCAGCACACTGGATGGCAAGCTGTCGGCGCGCTTTGCGATCACCCCGGACGTGGTCCTGCGCGGCACCGTGTCCAGCGGCTTCCGCGCACCGACGCCGGCGCAGCTCAACACCACCAGCACCACCCAGGGCCTGGACACGCGCACGCTGCAGATCTTCACCAGTGGCCGCCTGTCGCCGAACGATCCGCTGGCGCAGCTGCTTGGAGCCAAGCCGTTGAAGCCGGAGGAATCGCGCACCGCCTCGCTGGGCCTGACCTGGCGCACCGACCTGGGCCTGTCCGGCTCGGTGGATGTCTACCAGATCAAGCTCACCGACCGCTTCAGCCAGTCGGCCAGCTTCGCCATTCCGGCCGGTACGCCCAATCCACTGGGCTACACCTCGGTGAACTACTTCACCAACGACTTCGACACCACCACCACCGGCGTGGACGTGGTCGGCAACTACCTGCGCGACCTCGGCGCCGGCCGTATGACGTTGACCCTGGCCTACAACTACAACCGCACCCACGTGGACAACGGCAGCACCTCGGTGGCCACCAACGAAACCCAGCGCGTGCTGTTCGAAGACCGGCTGCCCGAGCACAAGGGCAGTCTGACCGGCAGCTGGGACATCGGTGCCTGGTCGCTGATGGCGCGCATGCGCTACTACGGCGCCTGGACCGATTCCAGCGGCAACGCGGTGGGCGACATCTACCAACGCTTCGGTGCGATGAGCTTCCTCGACCTGGCCGTGGGCTATCGCATCAACGAGCACCACAGCCTGCGCGTGGGCGCCGACAATGTGTTCGATCGCTACCCGGATGAGGCCACGTTCCAGGCCAGCCGTGGCCTGGTCTACTCGCGCAACGCGCCGTACGACACCGACGGTGCCAACCTGTACGCGCAGTACCGGCTGACCTTCTGATGGACGCTCGTCGTCGTTCCCTGCTGCGCGCCGGCGCACTGCTGCCGGCCGCAGCTGCACTTTCTTCACTGCCTGCCAGCGCCGCTGCGCGTTACGCTTCGCCGATGGAGATTCCCTCGACGACCGTGGCGCCGGACGTGCTGGCCCGCGATGAAGGCTACTGGGCCGCCGTGGCCAGCCACTTCGACATCACCGATGAAGTGAACCACCTGGAGAACGGCTACTGGGGCGCGATGGGTCGCGAGACGCTGGCCAGCTACCAGCGCCACACCACTGAAGTGAACCGTGGCAACGCCTGGTATGGGCGCCGCGCGTTTCCGGCGCAATACATGGCGGTGCAGCGAGAGGTAGCCGAACTGCTGGGTGTGGGTGCTGATGAGATCGCACTGACGCGGGGAGCCACCGAGGCGATGCTGGCGCTGATCGGTGGCTACAACCGCCTGCAGCCCGGCGACCAGGTGTTGTATGCCGACATCGACTACGACAGCATGATCGGCGCGATGCGCTGGCTGCAGCAGCGTCGCGGCGTGCAGGTCGAGCGTATCGCGCTACCGGCCGTGCCCGACCACGCGCAGATCCTGCAGGCCTACGAGGCCGCGTTCGCGCGGTTGCCGCGCCTGAAACTGGTGCTGCTGACCCAGGTCAGCCATCGCCATGGGCTGGTGCTGCCGGTGGCCGAGATCGCCGAGCGTGCGCGGGCACGCGGTATCGATGTGATCGTTGATGCTGCCCATGGTTTCGGTCAGATCGACTACGCCGTGCCGGATCTGAAGGCTGACTTCGTGGGCATCAATCTGCACAAATGGATCGGCGCGCCGGTCGGCGTCGGCGCGATGTACGTGCGCAAGGGGCGCGTGGCGGACCTGGACCCGTACATGGGCGAGACCGATGATGGCCGTGTCGGCAGCCGCGTGCACACCGGTACGGTCAACTTCGCCGCCTACCTGGCACTGCCGGAGGCGATTGCCCTGCATCAGCGCGTCGGCGTGGCCAACAAGCAGGCGCGGCTGCGCTACCTGCGCGAGCGCTGGACGCTGCCAGCGCGGCAGATGGCGCACATCGAGGTGCTGTCCTCGCCGAACCCGGCGCTGGCCAGTGCGCTGGCCAGCTTCCGCCTGCGCGGGCGCACCAGCGTGGCTGACAACATGGCTCTGCAGAAGCGACTGCTGGATGAGCATCGCGTGTTCACCACCCATCGCGATGGCCTGGAATCGGGTGCCTGTGTACGCGTGACGCCGTCGGTGTTCACCCGGCCGGAGCAGATGGATGCGCTGGTGAAGGCCCTCTCCGCCTTGGCCTGACCCTGCTTTGGTGGGTGCCAACCTTGGTTGGCACATTCCAACCGTGCCGGGGAATCTTCCGCCGGCCAGCGGCCGGCACTACCGGTCGGGTGGGTGCCAACCTTGGTTGACACATTCCAACCGTGCCGGGGAATCTTCCGCCGGCCAGCGGCCGGCGCTACCGATCGAGTGGGTGCCAACCTTGGTTGGCACATTCCAACCGTGCCGGGGAATCTTCCGCCGGCCAGCGGCCGGCGCTACCGGTCGGGTGGGTGCCAACTGTTGGTTGGCACATTCCAACCGTGCCGGGGAATCTTCCGCTGGCCAGCGGCCGGCACTACCGGTCGGGTGGGTGCCAACCTTGGTTGGCACA
>NZ_JCAFUM010000023.1:0-16748 GCF_059371335.1 Stenotrophomonas sp. YJH_SMC_6
CCGGCGGCGTCGTCCTTGGCGCTGTTGATGCGCGAACCGGAGGACAGGCGCTGGATGGTGGTGGCCAGCGAGCTGCCGCTGGTGCTCAGGTTACGCTGAGCATTCAACGACATCGTATTGGTGTTGATGACTTGTGCCATGAGGAGAGGTCCTTGAGCGGTTGCACGTGAGTTGGGTTAGACGCCCCCGACGTGCCCCGGGGGCGGCTCATGTCAGCGCTGCAACAGGCTGAGCACGTTCTGCGGTACCTGGTTGGCCTGGGCCAGCATGGCCGTACCGGCCTGCTGCAGGATCTGGGTGCGGGTCAGTTCGGCGGTTTCCTTGGCGAAGTCGGTATCGCGGATGCGGCTGCGCGAGGCCGACAGGTTCTCCGAGGAGGTCTGCAGGTTGGCCACCACCGAGGTGAAGCGGTTCTGGATCGCGCCGAGGTCGGCGCGCACGCTGTTGACCGATTCGAGGGCCTTGTCGACGATCGACAGCGCCTTCTGTGCGCCTTCGGCGGTGGTGACGTTCAGGTCCTTGACGAAGTTGGCCGTGGCGCCAGTCAGCAGGCCGCCGTTGGTGCTGGTTTCGGTCAGGCCCAGGCCAGCGATGGTCGCGGCGGTGGCGCCAGCCGGCGGGGTTGCGGCACTGACGCCCAGGGTGAAGGTCTGACCGTCCTTGACCGAGGCCAGGCTGATCACGCCGGCATTGACCGAGGCCATGACGCCGGTTTCGCCCAGCTTGTTGTTGATCGCGGCGGAGGTGGCCGAGGTGATCGATTCGCCCGCCTTCACGGTGAAGTCGTTGATGGTGACCGTGGTGGCGGTGCCGCCCGGCGGGGTCACCGAGATCTGCAGGCCGGAGTAGGTGGTGTCGGCGGTGGCCTTGTCGGCGGCGGCCAGGCTGGTGCCGGTGTAGCCGTTGGCGAAGGTTGCCGCGCCCAGCGAATCGGCCTTGGCGTTGACCACGCTGTTGATGGCGATGGCCTGGCCGGCGTTGGCGCCGACCTGGAACAGCTGGCTGGTGAAGGAGCCGTCCAGCAGCTTGGTGCCGTTGAAGTCAGCCTGCTTGGCCACGCGGTCGACTTCCGAGACCAGCTGGGTCACTTCAGCCTGCAGGGCCTTGCGGTCGCTGGCCGAGTTGGTGGCGTTGGAGGACTGCACGGCCAGTTCACGGATGCGCTGCAGGTTGTTGCCGACTTCGCTCAGCGAACCCTCGGCGACCTGGGCCAGCGAGATACCGTCGTTGGCGTTGCGGATGGCTACGTCCAGACCACGGATCTGGGTGGTGAAGCGCTCGCTGATGGCCAGGCCGGCCGCGTCGTCCTTCGCGCTGTTGATGCGCAGGCCGGACGAGAGGCGCTGGATGGTGGTAGCGAGCGAGCTGCCGCTGGTGCTCAGGTTGCGCTGAGCGTTGAGCGACATCGTATTGGTGTTGATTACCTGTGCCATGGGGTCGTCTCCTCTTATATGGAACCCGTTGGTGAATGAAACGAAGCGCCGCCTGTTTTTTTGTGTGGCTGTGTGCTTCGCTGTTGCCAAATGAATAACGGCGCTTTGTCAACAACCTTTAGCCGTGAATTCCGTCGACGCTGAAATCCGGTGCCGGAGGCTGTTTTTCCGGGGTTTTCCAGCCCTGGCCGGGCGTGAAGGCGACCCCGGAAGGGGCGGTTGGGCATGCCCAACCAGCGCTGATGAAGGTATCGGCGGGGCAGGGCCGGGCTTGATGGGCAATCACGGAAAATGCGCAGGAGCACTTTTCCGGTAGCGCCTGGCAACGCCCGGCGAGTGCGACGGAACGGGCACGCAGGAACGAAAAAGGCCGCGATGCAGGGCATCGCGGCCTTCAGGGGGTGACGTTGGGGAAGCGTCAGCGGATCTTGTTGAACAACGACATCGACTGCATCTGCGAGAAGATCGTCTGTGCCGCCTGCAGCGCGGTGCTCTGCAGCTGGTACTGACTCAGTGCATCGGCATAGTCCAGGTCGCGCATCTGCGACAACGTGGTCTTCAGGGTCACGCTGTTGGCTTCACGCATGTCGGCGGCATTGTCCAGTGCCTTCAGCTGCGCACCGCCGGCCGCACGCGAATCGATCATCCGCTCCGACGCACGGGCCACATCGCGCAGGGCGCTCTGCAGTTCGTTCTGCTGCGCGCTCATCTTGGCGGTGGTGCCGGTGTCGGCATCAAGCGCGGCAATCAGTTTGTCCATGGTGTCGAAGATGTCGCGGCTGGTTGCCGGCTTCACACTGAAACTGTCACCGGCAGCGGGTGCGCCGGTGATCTGCAGGCGTACACCGTTGACTTCGACGTTGTCACCAGCCTTGAACGTGCCGGTGCCGGTCACGTTGCCAGCGCCGTCCAGTACCTGGTACTGGTCGGCGGCGGTGAAGCGGATGCTGAAGGACTGGCCGTTCCAGCTGTCGCTGCCATCGCGGGTGATGTTGGTCAGCACGCCGTTGCCGGTATTGCCGGCCGCGGCGACACCATCGACGAAGCCGTCGCCGGTAGGAATGCGCATGAAGATTTCGCTGCCGGGCAGGGCATCCCGCACATAGGTATCGGGGCCGACTTCAATCTGGCGCTGGGTCTGGTCGCCACGGTAGACCACCTTGCCATTGATCTTGGCGAACGGCGGATCGCCATCGTTGGTGCCGCCGAACACATAGCGGCCGGTGCCGTCGTCGGCGTTGGCCAGCGACAGCAGGCCCTCGCGGATCTGGTTCAGTTCGGTGATCAGCGTTTTCTTGTCGGCGGCGCCCAGTGCCGGATTGCTGGCCTGGATGGTCAGGTCGTTGACGCGCGCCATCAGGTCGTTGACCTGGGCCAGGGTGTTTTCCTGTACGCCCAGTCGGTTCTGCACGTTGCCGGCATTCAGTTTCATCCGGTCCAGTGCGGCCAGGCTGCGGTCAAGCCCGACCGCCGCACCAGCGGCAACCGGATCGTCCTTGGCGCTGACGATCTTGCTGCCGGTGGCGATCTGCTGCTCCAGGTGGCTGAGCTTGGCCTGCTTGGCCATCATCAGCGACACGGACTGGTTGAACATCATGCTTGTGGAGATACGGCTGCTCATCGACGGACGGCTCCCAGGATGGTCTGGAACATGCTGTCGGCGGTGGAGATCAGCTGCGAGGCTGCCTGGTAGGCCTGTTGCAGGCGAAGCATGTCGGCCGCCTCTTCGTCCAGATTGACGCCGGATACTTCATCGCGTGCTTCCTGCGCCTTGTCATTGATCACCAGCTGCGCTTCCAGCGAATACTCGGCCGAGCGGGCGGCTGCACCGACCTGGGTGGTCAGGCCCCCCAGGGCGCCGTTGAGGGTGACCGTGCCGCTGTTGAATGCCTTGGCGCTCTCCACCTTGGACAGCCTGGAGGCGTTGCTGTTGTCCGACGAGCCCGCCGGAGTCGGGGTGATGTTGAAGGTGTCGCCAACCTTCGGCGCACCGTCCAGCACGAAGCTCCAGCCATTGGCACTGATGGTCTGGCCGGGAGTATAGGTCTGCGGCGGGCCCCCATCGATGGTATAGGTGGTGGCCGAGGTGAACACGATCGCGGCCGGATTGCGCAGGTTGGCGTTGGTCGAATCGCTGACGGTGACACCGCTCAGCTTGCCGGTGCCCGTGTTGGACGTCGCCGCCGCGCCCTTCACCGCCGCGGCAGCGGCGATGCGCGACGGATCGGTGATCGCCACTTCCATGCTGCCCGCCACGCCTGCGGTCGGCTGCAGCAGGAAGCGGTCGTTGGCCGCCGGGGTACCGCCGACCACCAGCTTGACGCCGTTGATCACCAGTGGATCGGCGGCCGTACCGGTGCCGGTCAGCGGAACGTTCGCACCGGTGTCGGCACGACTGGCCTTCCAGTTGGTGCCATCGAACTGCAGCACCACGTTCTGCGCTTCCAGCTTGCCGAGGTCGCCGTAACTGGCGCTGAGGCTGGCGGTGCCGGTGTTGGCATTGTTGGCGGTGACGCGTGGATTGCCGATGTTGAAGAAGTCACCCCCCAGCTGGCCATACAGGTCCACGCCCTGGTGATGCACCTGGTTGAAGCTCTCGGCCAGGCCTACCGCCAGCTTGCCCAGTTCGGCCTGGGCAGGCGTCAGCACGGTGTCGCGGAATTCCAGCAGGCCGCCGATCTGGCCACCGACTGCCTTCGGGTCGAGGCGGATGGTGTTGCCCTGCGTTTCCAGCGCCAGCTGCAGGCGCTCGGGCTGGTACGGGTCGGCCACGGTGGTGACCTTGGTCGCCGTGGTGCCCACCACCAGTGCGTTGCCGCCGGCGGTGTAGACATTCATGATGCCGCCGTCCTGGATCACCGCCGTGCCACCGGTGTAGCCGATCAGCTGGGTGATCAGCTGATCGCGGCGGTCGAGCAGGTCCGGTGCGGCGGTAGCGATGTTGGTGCCGATCGCACCGTTGATCTGCGCGATCTCCTGCGCCAGCCGGTTGACCTCGGTGGCACCGGCCAGCAGGCCGTTGTTGACCTCGCTGTTGAGGTTGTTCAGGTGCGTGTTGAGCTGCACGAAGCGGTTGGCCAGCGCCTTGCCACCATCCAGCATGTTCTGGCGGTCGGCGGTGCCGGCGGCATTGGAGGACAGGCCGCTGACCGAATCGAAGAACTTCGACCAGACGCCGGACACGTTGGTTGCCGCGTCGGAGAACAACGAATTGACCCGGTCGGCCATGCCGGAGAGCTGCTTCAGGCGCGCCAGCTCGCCGCTGCTGTCGAGCAGGCGCGAGATCGCCAGCTGGTCGGCGGTACGGCGGATGTCGGTGATGCGGGTGCCGTTGCCGACCGTGCCGTAGCCGTAGTTCTGGGGATCAGCCGTGGCGAAGTTGACCTTCTGCCGGCTATAGCCCGGAGTATTGAGGTTGGCCACGTTGTGGCTGGTGGTCGCCAACGCACGCTGGAAGGCGAGCAGGGCACCGGTACCGGTGGAAAGTACGCTGGACATGGGGTTCCTCAACGACGGGTGATACCCAGCGCCGCGGTTGCGGTGCTGGCGAAGGTCTGGCCAAGGCGCGAGCCGGCATCGGCCACGGCGCTGACGGCGCGCTCGATGGTCGGTCCGCCGGCGATCGCGGCGATCTTGGCCGCGTAGCGCGGGTCGGTGGCATAGCCGGCGCGCTGCAGGCCACGGGCGAAGCCCTGCACGTCGGTGCCGGCCTGCAGGGCCTGCTGGTAGCGCGGGCTGGTCTTCAGCAGGCGCACGTAGTCGGCAAAGCTC
Source organism: Stenotrophomonas sp. YJH_SMC_6 (assembly GCF_059371335.1). Lineage (NCBI taxonomy): Bacteria > Pseudomonadati > Pseudomonadota > Gammaproteobacteria > Lysobacterales > Lysobacteraceae > Stenotrophomonas > Stenotrophomonas sp. YJH_SMC_6. Next base: position 5,205 of record NZ_JCAFUM010000023.1, read on the forward strand.
TCGGCCGGCGAACTGTAGGCACGGAAGCTGGCGGTCTCGTTGCGGCGCACGCCGTCGACGTACTCGTGGGTGCCGGCCACGGCGCGCTGGCCGTTCCAGCCATTGGCCTTGATGCCGAACAGGTTGTGCGAGGTGCTGCCGTCGGCATGCTTGATGTGGCGCTTGCCCCAGCCGGTTTCCAGCGCCGCCTGGGCAACCAGGGCGCGGGCATCCACGCCCAGTTCCTTGGCCGCACGCTGCGCGTGCTGCCAGATGCTGGCGACGAAGCCTTCCGGAGTGTGTTCGCCCAGCTGGGCGACGGCGGTGCGGGTCGCCATCGCATCGGCCGGGCTGATTGCCGTGCCGCGGTTGCTGGCGGTGGCCGACCACTGGTCGCTGTTGGCAGCCCAGTCCTCGCCTTGCAGGCCGCTGATGTAAGGATCTTCGGTACCCAGCGAGCGGTGCATGCTGCTGCTTTCGCGCCCGGCGATCAGGTCCAGCGCCTGTTCCATCGGTGCAACCGCCGCGTGTGCGCCGGACTGGGCGCCGGCGGCCATCTGCTGCAGCAAACGCACGGCCTGGCTACCGTCTTCCAGCGGCAGCGACGGTGCCGGCTTGGCCGGTGCATTGAGCTGATAGGCACGGCTGGCCTTGGCCGGGTCCACGCGGGTATCCAGCGCCGGGCCATCGGCGGCCTGGCCGGACAGCTGCCGGCTGATCATGCCGGACAGGCCCAGGCCTTTGCCGCGGGTCATCGCCTCGGCAATCTTCTGGTCGTACATCTCGCGGAACATCTTGTTTTCGCCGGGGAACAGCGAGTCGCCGAAGCTGGCGTCACGCATGCTCTTGACCAGCATCTGCGCGAACTGGCCTTCCAGCTGGCGCGCGACCTTGTCGATCTTCGCCGGATCGTTCTGTTGTGCCGGGTGCAGATCGAATGCGGGATTGATGCGCATATCAGATCACCTCGAGCTCGGCACTCAATGCGCCGGCCTGCTTCAGGGCTTCCAGGATCGCGATGAGATCGCCTGGTGCTGCGCCCACGGCGTTCACCGCGTGCACGATCTCGTCCAGGGTGGTGCCGCCGCTGAACTTGAACATGCGGCTGCCGTCGTTGGTGGCGGTGATGGTCGACTGCGGGCTGGCTACGGTACGGCCGCCGGACAGCGCATTGGGCTGGCTGACGTTGGTGTTTTCCTGGATGGTCACGGTCAGCGAACCGTGCGAGATCGCGGCAGGTCCCACGCGCACCTGCTGGCCGATGACCACGGTGCCGGTACGCGAATTGACCACCACCTTGGCCGGAGCGCTGCCCGGGGTCAGTTCCAGGTTCTCGATGCGCGCCAGCAGGCCGATGCGTGCGCCCGGATCGGTCGGCGCGGTAACCGCCACGGTCACGCCGTCGACCGCACGCGCCGCACCGTCGCCGAACGCATTGTTGAGCGCAGCGACCATGCGCGAGACCGTGGTGAAGTCATTGTTGTGGAGGTTCAGGGTGATCTCGCCGCCGTTGGCCAGCGGATCGGGCAGCGCACGCTCCACGGTGGCGCCATTGGGAATACGGCCGACGCTGGGCACGTTCACCGAGACACGGGAACCATCCTTGCCCTGTGCACCAAAGCCGCCCACGATCAGGTTGCCCTGGGCGATGGCATAGATCTGGCCGTCGGCGCCGCGCAGCGGGGCCATCAACAGCGAACCGCCACGCAGCGAGACCGCGTTGCCGATCGAGGACACGGTGATATCGATCGGCTGGCCTGGCTTGGCGAACGGCGGCAGTTCAGCGTGGATCGCCACGGCGGCCACGTTCTTCAGCTGTGGGTTGACGTTCGGCGGAACATTCACGCCCAGCTCGCCGAGCAGGTTCTTCAGGCTCTGCACGGTGAAGGGTGCCTGGCTGGTGCGGTCGCCGCTGCCATCCAGGCCGACCACCAGGCCGTAGCCCACCAGGGCGTTACCACGCACGCCGCCGACCTGGGCCAGGTCCTTGATGCGCTCGGCGCTGGCCGGGGTTGCCACGATCATCAGCATCAGCGCGACGAACGACGCCACGCGGCGCTGCCAGAAAGAAGAGGGGAGGAGTTTCATGGCCATACTCAGAACGGCGTCAGGCCGGAATTGAAGAAGCGGCTCAGCCAGCCCATCGCGTTGGACTGCGCGACCGGGCCGCGGCCGCCGTAGACGATGCGGGCTTCGGCCACGCGGCTGGAAGGAATGCTGTTGTCCTGGCTGATGTCGCCCGGGCGCACGATGCCCTGCACCTGCACCAGTTCATCACCCTGGTTCAGCCGCAGGTTCTTCTGCCCCTGTACCACCAGGTTGCCATTGGGCAGGCGCTGGATCACCGTGACGGTGACACTGCCCTGCAGGCGGTTGCTCTGCGCGCTGTTGCCCTTGCCGGTGAAGTCACGCGCGCCCTTGGCCGTCGCACTGAGGATGTCCTTGCCGCCCAGGGTGACCGGCGCACCGAGGATGGACGGCGTGCCCAGGCTCAGGTTGGATTCCTTGTTGGTGGCCGTGTTGGCGCTGGTCTGCGCGGTGGTGTTCTCCAGCAGGGTGATGGTCAGCAGGTCGCCGACATCGCGCGCGCGACGGTCCGAATACAACTGCAGGGTCGGGCCGGCCGCGTAGATCGCGCCGGCGGTCGGTTCGGCCTGCGGTGGCATGATCGGCTGGATCGGTGCCATTGCCGGATAGGGGCGCACATCGCCGGCAATGACGCAGCCACCGAGCAGGGCAGCCACGGTGCAGGCGAGGGCAGTGCGGGCGAAGTTGGAAATGGGCGACATGGCGGTTTCCCGGGTTGGCCGGTCAGAGCTTGTTGTTGAGGTAGCCGAGCATCGAATCGGTGGTGGAAATCGCCTTGGCGTTCATTTCGTAGGCGCGCTGGGTTTCGATCATCGACACCAGCTCTTCCACCACGTTGACGTTGCTGCCTTCCAGCGCGCCCTGCACCACGGTGCCGAGGCCGTTGAGGCCGGGGTTGCCGTTCTGTGCCGGACCGGACGCAGTGGTCTCGAGGAACAGATTCTCGCCACGGGCCTGCAGGCCGGCCGGATTGACGAAGTCGGTCAGGGTCAGCGCGCCGACTTCCACCGAGGCGGCGCCGTCGGCCATCTTCACGCTGATGGTGCCGTCGGTACCGATGGTTACCGACTGCGCGCCTTCGGGAATCTGGATGCCTGGCTGCACCGGGTAGCCGCTGTTGGTGACCAGCTCGCTGTCCTGGTTGATCTTGAACGAGCCATCACGGGTGTAGGCCGAGCTGCCATCAGGCATCTGAACCTCGAAGAAGCCGCGGCCATTGACCATCACGTCGAGGGCGCGGCCGGTCTGCTGCTGGCCACCCTGTTCAAAATTCTTGGCGGTGGCGACCACGCGCACGCCGGTACCCAGCTGCAGGCCGGTTGGCAGCTGCGTCTGTGCCGACGAGGATCCGCCGGGCTGGCGCACCTGCTGGTACAGCAGGTCTTCAAAACTGGCACGGTCCTGCTTGAAGCCGGTGGTGTTGGTGTTGGCGAGGTTGTTGGAAACCACCGACATGCGCATCTGCTGCGCATCCAGTCCGGTTTTCGCGATCCACAATGCCTGGTTCATCTTCGGTGTCCTGTCTGGTGGAGCCGGCCGCGCGGTGCGGCCCTTGTCTTCGGGTGTGCAAGCGGTGTGCCAGCGCCGCTGTCAGGCGGCGCCGGAATTCCGTCAGCTGCCCAGGCGCAGCATGCTGTTGGCGCTGCGCGCGTTCTCGTCGCCGTGCTTGATCACCTGCACCTGCATTTCGTACTGGCGCTGCAGCTGGATCATCTGCACCAGCGCGCCTGCGGCGTCCACGTTGCTGCCTTCCAGCTGGCCGCTGTGCACGGCCGTGCCCTGTGCCGGGGCGAACGGCTGGCGCGGGTCGGTGTTGCGGAACAGGCCATCCAGGCCACGCTCAAGGCGCTCGTCCGGCGCCTGCACCACCTTGATCCGGCCGATCTGCGCCATCGTCTGCGGGCCTTCGCCCTGTGGAATGATCGAGATCGTGCCGTCGGCGCCGATCTCCATGGCCTGGTAGGGCGGAATGGCGATCGGATTGTTGTTGTCATCCAGTACCGGACGGCCGCTGGAGGTCACCAGCTGGCCGTTCGGGGTGACCGACAGTGCAGCACCGCGCGTGTACGCCTCGCTGCCGTCGCTGGACTGCACCGCCAGCCAGGTGCCGGTCTGCAGGGACAGATCCAGCGGCTTGCCGGTAATGTGCTGCGAGCCGGGCGTGCGGTTGAAGCCGGCATCGACGTGCAGCGCATCCACCCGCGAGGCAAAGCCCGGGCCCTTGATCGGGAAGGCTTCGGTGTTGGCCAGCGCTTCCTTGAAGCCAGGGGTGTCCGAGTTGGCGAGGTTGTGGCTGAGCGTTCCCTGCGCCTGCAGGGAGGCGCGGGCACCGGTCATCGCCACGTAAAGGGCTTTATCCATGCGGGGAGTTCCGTGACAGGGTCAGCAGCTCATCAACGGATGTTGATGACGGTCTGGGTGATCTGGTCCTGGGTGGTGATCATCTGCGCGTTGGCCTGGAAGTTGCGCTGCGCGGTGATCATGTTGACCAGCTGCTCGGTGAGGTCGACGGTGGATGCTTCCAGCGAGCCAGCCTGGATCTTGCCGAGGTTGGAGGTATCCGGCATGCCGGTGCGCGGCGTGCCCGAGCTGAAGGTGTCCACCCACAGGTTGTTGCCCTTCGATTCCAGGCCCTGCGGATTGTTGAAGGTGGTCAGCGCGACCTGGCCCAGCGGCTTGTCGGCGCCATTGGAGTAACGCGCGTAGACCACGCCGGTTTCCGACACGGTGATCTCATTGAGCTTGCCGGCGGCGTAGCCGTCCTGCTGGGTGTTGCGCAGCGCGAACTTTTCGCCGTACTGGGTCGAGCCGCTCACGTCCAGCGTCATGTTCAGCACGCCGGCACCGGTGGTCGGGGTGAAGGTGCCGAGGCTGACCTTGCCGTTGGCAGGTGCGACCAGCTTGCCGCTGTTGTCGAAGGTGACCGGGGTCGGTGCGCCGGCCGGCTGGCCATCGACGTAATTGCGCACGGTCCATTCGTTGGGGTTGGCGCCCTTGACGAAGTACGAGACCTGGATGTGGCTCACGCCCAGCGAGTCGTACACGGTGATGCCACCGCTGGAGTGGTTGTAGCTGTTCGAATCGGCCGGGTCGAAGGTCGCCACCGTCGGTTGCTTGGCGTTGGCCGGCAGGGTGAAGCCAACCTTCACTTCGCTGGTCTGCTTCGGCGGGCTGTCGGTGGTCAGCAGCTGCAGGTCGACCAGGCGGCCGGCATCGAAGTTGGTGCCATCGGCATTCGGTGCGAACACCTGCAGGCGCGCGCCCTGCGGGTTGACCACGTAGCCCGATGCATCGGTCTGGAAGTTGCCGGCGCGCGAGTACACGCGGGTGCCGTTCATGTTCATGGTGAAGAAGCCTTCACCGGAAATGGCCATGTCCAGGCTGCGGCCGGTCTGTTCGTTGTGGCCCTGCTTGAACTGCTGGGCGACATTGGAAACGCGCACGCCAGAGCCGACCGCGTTCTTCGACAGTCCATAGCCGGTGGCCGAGAACAGGTCGGCGAATTCGGCGCGCGATTCCTTGAAGCCGGTGGTGTTGACGTTGGCGACGTTGTTGGCGGTGACGCTCAGGTCGGAATTGGCGGCATTGATGCCGGACAGCGAGACATTGAAGCCCATGGGATGCTCCTGGTAAGTGCGGGGTGTGCGGCTCAGCTGACGCGGAGCACGTAGTCGATCGGGGCCGTGCCCAGGCCCTTGAGGTTCAGGTACAGGCCGTCGGAACCGACGGTCACGCTTTCCACCGGCGCCTGCACGTAGGTGGACAGCTTGGTGCTCTTGCCGGCGGTATCGACGTGGTTGGCAACGATGGAATACTTGCCCGGCTCCATGCGCTTGCCGTTGGCATCCTTGCCGTCCCACTGGAACGCAGTCTCGCCGGCGGCCTTGGCTTCCACGCTCAGCGAGGTGACCTTGGCGCCGGTGGCATCGGTGATGTCGACGGTGATGATGCCGGCCGAGGGCGCGGCCACCGTGCCTTCAACGTTGCCTTCCTTTTCCAGCACCAGCTTTTCCGACGGCACCAGCACCTGGTGGCCGACCAGCGCCGCACCACGCAGCACCTGGTCGCTGGCCATCGATTCCTGGAAGCCCTTCACCGTCTTGTTCAGATCGGTGATGCCCTGCACGGTGGACATCTGCGCCATCTGCGCGACCATCTGCGTGTTGTCCATCGGCTTCAGCGGATCCTGGTGCTGCAGCTGTTCGGTCATCAGGCGCAGGAAATCGGCCTGGTCCAGCGTGTTCTTCTTCTTGGTGGCGTTGCTGTTCGGGGCGTTCAGACCAAGTGCGGCGTAGACGTCCTGGTTGGTCTGGTTGTTGACGGCGGTGGTCATGGCGGTATCCGGTACTGCGGGCCTCAGCGGCCCATGGTCAGGGTGGCCAGGGCCAGTTCCTTGGCGGTGGTCAACATCTCCACGCCGGCCTGGTAGTTGCGCGAGGTCGAGATCAGGTTGACCATCTGCGCCACCGGGTCGACGTCGGGCTGGTAGATGTAGCCATCGCCATCGGCCAGCGGGTGGCCCGGCTCATAGCGTTTGATCGGCGCCGCATCGCTTTGGGTGATCTCCTTCACCTTCACCGAGGTGATGTTCGGATCGTTCTTGCTGGTGACGGCCTGGAAGATCGGCTCCAGCGGCTTGTACACCGCGTCGGCGGAACCGGCGACGGTATCGGCGTTGGAGAGGTTGGAGGCGATGGTGCTCATGCGCACCGACTGCGCCTGCAGCGCGGAGCCGGCGATATCGAAGATCGGCAGGTTGCTCATGGCTTATTGCCCCGTGATCGCGGTCAACATGGAACGCACCTTGCTCTCGACGAAGCTGAGCGAAGCGCGGTACTCGAGCGCGGCGCGGCCATAGGCCGCACGCTCGGCATCGGGATCGACGGTGTTGCCGTCCAGGCTGGGTTGCACGCCTTCGCGCGCGATCTGGAACGGGTTCAGGCCACTACTGATTTCGTAGTGCTGCTCATGGGTGGTGGCCATCAGGCCATTGGCATCCTGCCCCTGGGCATGGCGCAGGGCGGCGTCGAAGTCCAGGTCCTGGGCCTTGTAGCCGGGAGTGTCGGCATTGCCGAGGTTGCTGGCGATCAGCTTCATCCGCTGTTCGCGCAACGGCATGGCCTGGGCATGGACGCCCAGGTAGTCGGTAATCAGGTTGCGCACGGTGCACTCCCACGGGAACGTTGCCCGGGAAGCTGCAAGGGGTGTGCCAAATTCGAGAGGGTAGTGCCGGCCGCTGGCCGGCTCCCCGATGGATCTGCGGTTGCCGGCCAGCGGCCGGCACTACCGGATCAGTGGCCTCAGGCCGCCAGCGCCACCTTGCGCAGGCGGTCCAGCACGAAATCGGCCAGCTCGTGCGGCGAGTACTTGGCGACGAAGGCGTTGGCGCCCACGCGCTCGACCATGGCGTTGTTGAAGACGCCCGACAGCGAGGTGTGCAGCAGCACGTACAGGCCGGCCAGGCCCGGATGGCGCCGGATTTCCGTCGTCAGCGTATAGCCGTCCATGGCCGGCATCTCGATGTCCGAGATGACCATGGCATAGCGCTCGGCCGGGTTCTCGCCCGAGGCGTGGATCTGCAGCAGATGGTCCAGCGCCTGCTTGCCGTCCGAGAGCAGGGTGGCACCCACGCCCAGCTGGTCGAGCACGCTGCGGATCTGCTGGCGGGCAACGCGCGAGTCATCCACCACCAGCACCTGCAGCTGCGGGCCGTCGGAGGGCATCGCCATCGCCGGATCCAGCACCGCTTCGCCGCGCACCTGGGCGATGTCGGCCAGGACGCTTTCCACGTCGATCACCTGAATCAGTTCACCCTGGAAGCGGGTCACTGCGGTCAGGTAGCTCGATTCGGCGCCCAGTTCCGGCGGCGGATGGATGTCTTCCACCGCGATGTTGACGATGCGCTCCACGCCGCTGACCAGGAAGCCCTGGATCGAGCGGTTGAACTCGGTGACGACAAGGTAGCCGGGCGAGGTGTCCGCCTCCGGCTCGCGCTCGGGATGGCCGATGGCCAGGCCGAGGTCCAGCACCGGCACCGAGCGGCCACGCACGTCGGCCACGCCGGAGAACTGGCTGGGCAGCCCGGGCACCTGGAACAGTTCCGGGCGCCGCAGGACTTCCTGCACCTTGAAGACATTGACGCCAAAAAGCTGACGTCCGCCGAGACGGAACAGCAGCAGCGCCAGGCGATTGTGGCCGGCCAGACGGGTCCGCTGGTCGATCCGGTTGAGCAGGTCATGGGACATGGCTGCTGTATCGGCGGGGTAGGCGCCGAACTTGAGGGCGCTCTGCCGCCCACGCGCTCCACACCGCTTCTGTAGAGTCGACTGTGAGTCGACTGCTCTTATAGTCGACTGCTCTTATCCGATCGCGGGAAATCCCGCGCTTCGCGCGAAAGTCGACTGACGCGAAAGTCGACTAACAGTCGACTCTACAGGCCCCATCCCGAGACCCGGTCTCTGGCACACACCTTGCACGCAGCTGGGCCAGGTCCCATCGACAGGAGGCGCCATGCGCCGGGTCACATCTCTATTGGCCATCGCGCTTGCCCTGGCCTCGCCGTGGGCGGCGGCCGCCGACTGGCAACCCGTAGCCAGCATCCGCACCGCAGCGTTGTCGACGCTGCCGGCCGGCAGCGAGGGTGAGGCCCAGGTGGCCGATGCGCTGCGCCTGCCCAAGTGTGGCGGCGCGCTGCAGGTACAGCCAACCGCCAACACCACGGTGGAGGTCAGTTGCCCTGATGCGGGGGGCTGGCGCCTGTTCGTGCCGGTGAAGGTGCGGCGCAACCAGACCGTGCTGGTGCTCAATCGTGGAATCGGCACTGGAGAAACCCTCACCGCCGCCGATATCACCACTGCCCAGCGTGACGCTGCCCGGATTGCCGGTGCGGTGCTGGCCGATCCCAATGCAGCGATCGGCCGCATCGCCCGCCGTCCGTTGCAGGCCGGAGCCCTGCTGTCGAACAACGACCTGGTGGTTCAGCGTCTCATCAAGCGAGGAGACAATGTAGCCCTGGTGTCGCGTCGCGGTTCGGTCGAGGTCCGCATTGCCGGCCGTGCGATGGGTGATGCCGGTGAGAACGAGCGGGTCTCGGTCGAGAACCTGTCCTCGCGGCGGATCGTGCAGGGCACGGTCGATGCCGCAGGTGACGTAATCGTGGCGCGTTGAATTACCGCAAAATATCCCTAAAGATCACGGCCCTGCGGCCGTTATCCCTTGTGAACGGCAACTCCAGGACACCCCATGAGCCAGAAAATCGACGGCAACCTGCAGGTCCCCCAGGCACTGCGCAGCGTGACGACCCCGGCCAACAAGCCCGGCGTCAGCACCGATGCGGCGGCGCGCCCGGTCGAGGCGGCCGACAGCCTGCGCCTGACCGGCGAGGCCACCAATCTGCAGGCCATCGAGCGTGAGCTGACCACCGCCCCGGCGATCGACGCCCAGCGCGTGGCCGCCGTGCGCGAGTCGCTGCAGAACGGCACCTACAAGATCAATCCGGACGCGATCGCATCGCGCATGCTCGATCTGGACCAGCAGCTGCACGGATGACCGCGGCGATGAGCGAGCCGCTGCAGCGCCTCGCCCAGGCCCTGGACGTTGAACGCCAGGCCCTGGTCGAGCACGACGTGCACGCCTTGATCCGGGCCACCGGCGCCAAGCTGGAAGCGCTGCGTGCGCTGGAAGGTGCGCCGCCGGTGGGGCAGGGCGAGCAGCTGCAGGAACTGGCCGAGCGCAACCGCGCCAATGGCGTGCTGCTTTCGCGGCGCCGACGCGAAGTCAACTGGGCATTGCGCCAGTTGGGCCGTACCGAAGACGCCTCGGCCTATGACGCCAAGGGCCAGTCACACACCGTTACTGCCCGCCGCCCACTCGCCGTCGCCTGACGCGACGGCGGTCGCACTACCCACCCCCGCGGGCTGAAGCCCGCTGCGTGACCGCGTATATTGGGCGCCTGTTCGAACGTCCCGAGTCGCCGTGTCCGCTGCCAACGCCCTGGTTACCGCCCCCCTTCCTCCGCAGCCGGTGCTGCAAGCCCTGCTTGAGCGCCTGCGCGAAGGGCTGCTGCTGTTCACTGAAGACGGGCAGGTGGCGCTGGCCAATCCGGCTGCGCAGAACCTGTTGGCCGGTGGGGAGGACGGTGCATTGCCGCCGCAGCGGCTGCGTGAGCTGCTGCCACCCGATGCGCTGGAACAGGCGCGGCAGCATGGTCACTGGAACGGCAGCCTGCCGCTGGGGGAGGGTGTGGTCATCGCCCACCTCTACCACCACGGCCCGGTCGGCCAGGGGCACTTCCTGGCGTTGTTCCGCCATATCGAAGGGCAGGAAGACTACGAGCGCGAGCTGCAGCAGCGCCATGCCGAGCTGCGGCAGGCCTACCTGCGCCTGAACGGTACCCAGGAAAAACTGCTGCAGTCGGAAAAGATGGCGTCCATCGGCCAGCTCGCTGCCGGCGTGGCGCACGAGATCAACAACCCGATCGGCTACGTGCACTCCAACCTGGGCAGCCTGCAGGAGTACCTGCGCAGCCTGTTCACGGTGATCGAAGCCTACGAACGCGCCCTTCGTGCGCCCGACCCGAAGGCGTTGATTCCGGAAATCGACGATATCCGTGACCGCCTGGACATCGATTTCATCAGCCGCGACCTGCCGCAGCTGATGGCCGAATCGCGCGAAGGCATCGAACGGGTGACCCGCATCGTGCGTGACCTGAAGGACTTCTCGTATTCCGGCCGCGACGAATCGTGGAAGCTGGTCGACCTGCACGCAGGGCTGGAATCGACCATCAACATCATCTGGAACGAGCTCAAGTACAAGGTCACCCTGGTGCGTGAGTTCGGCCAGCTGCCGCTGGTGGAATGCCTGCCGTCCGAGTTGAACCAGGTCTACATGAACCTGCTGCTCAACGCCGGCCACGCCATTGCCGAGCGTGGCACGATCACCGTGCGTACTGGTGTCGACGGTGACCAGGTATGGGTCGAATTTGAAGACACTGGCGGCGGCATCTCGCCGGAACTGCGCCAGCGCATCTTCGATCCGTTCTTCACCACCAAGCCGGTGGGCAGCGGTACCGGCCTGGGCCTGTCGATCTCCTACAGCATCATCAACAAGCACCATGGCCGCATCGACCTGGACAGCACCCCGGGCGTGGGCTCGCGCTTCCGCGTGGTGCTGCCGGTGAAGCAGCCGCGCTGACCCCTTCGGGTAGTGCCGGCCGCTGGCCGGCAACCTCATTGAACCGGGCATCGAGAGCAGCCGGCCAGCGGCCGGCTCTACCAGGGCTTGTCCCCGACCTGGGTTCGCGCTTCGGGTAGTGCCGGCCGCTGGCCGGCAACTTCTTTGAACCGGGCATCGAGAGCAGCCGGCCAGCGGCCGGCTCTACCAGGGCTTGTCCCCGACCTGGGTTCGCGCTTCGGGTAGTGCCGGCCGCTGGCCGGCAACCTCTTTGAACCAGGCATCGAGAGCAGCCGGCCAGCGGCC
>NZ_JCAFUM010000024.1:0-16636 GCF_059371335.1 Stenotrophomonas sp. YJH_SMC_6
CGAGGAGTAATCCTTGAACTCGCCACCGAAGCGCTCGGCACCGATCTTGGTCAGTGCGGCGGTCAGCGTGGTCTTGCCGTGATCGACGTGACCGATGGTGCCGACGTTGACGTGCGGCTTGGTGCGCTCGAACTTACCCTTTGCCATTGTTCTATACCTTGATTGTTCGTAAGTGGTTTCAAGAGAGGCTGAGCGAGGCTCAGCCCTTCTTCATGACGGCTTCGGCGATGTTGGTCGGAGCCGGCTCGTAGTGATCGAATTCCATGGTGAAGGTGGCGCGGCCCTGGGTCTGCGAACGCAGCGCAGTGGCGTAGCCGAACATTTCACCCAGCGGGATCATCGCGTTGATGATGCTGGCCGAACCGTCACCGGTGGTGTCGGAACCCTGCAGCACGCCGCGACGACGGCTGACGTCGCCCATCACGTCACCCTGGTAATCCTCCGGGGTCACGATCTCGACCTTCATGATCGGCTCCAGCAGCACCGGCTTGGCCTTGGCGAAGCCCTGCTTGAAGGCCATCGACGAAGCCAGCTTGAACGCCATTTCCGAGGAGTCGACGTCGTGGTACGAACCGAACACCAGCTTCACCTTGACGTCCACGACCGGGAAGCCAGCCAGCGGACCGCTGGTGATGGTTTCGCGCAGGCCCTTTTCAACCGACGGAATGAATTCCTTCGGGATCACGCCGCCGGTGATGTCGTTGATGAACAGGAAGTCGTCCTTGATGGCCGGAGCCAGCTTCGGATCGGCACGGTCGGCAGCGGTGATCGGCGACAGTTCGATCACGACGTGACCGTACTGACCCTTACCACCGGACTGCTTGGCGTGCTTGTAGTCCGACTTGACGTCGGCCAGGGTGATGGTTTCGCGGTAGGCCACCTGCGGCGCGCCGACGTTGGCTTCAACGTTGAACTCGCGCTTCAGGCGGTCGACGATGATGTCCAGGTGCAGCTCGCCCATGCCCGAGATGATGGTCTGGCCGGATTCTTCGTCGGTCTTGACGCGGAACGACGGATCTTCCTGCGCCAGACGGCCCAGGGCCAGACCCATCTTTTCCTGGTCCGACTTGGTCTTCGGCTCGACGGCCATCGAGATCACCGGCTCCGGGAACGTCATGCGCTCCAGGATGATCGGGGCGTCCACGGCGCACAGGGTGTCACCGGTGGTGGTGTCCTTCAGGCCCACGGCAGCGGCGATGTCACCGGCCAGAACTTCCTTGATTTCCTCGCGGTTGTTCGAGTGCATCTGCAGGATGCGGCCGATGCGCTCCTTCTTGCCCTTCACCGAGTTCAGCACGGTGTCGCCACCGTTCAGGGTGCCCGAGTAGACACGGAAGAAGGTCAGCGCGCCGACGAACGGGTCGGTGATGATCTTGAAGGCCAGCGACGAGAACGGAGCCTTGTCGTCCGACTTGCGGGTCATTTCGACGGTGTCGTCGTCAACGTCCACGCCCTTCACGTCCGGCACGTCGACCGGCGACGGCAGCAGCTGGATCACGCCGTCCAGCATGGCCTGCACACCCTTGTTCTTGAAGGCCGAGCCGCAGTACATCGGCACGATCTCGGTGGCCAGGGTGCGGGTACGCAGCGCGTTGATGATTTCGGCCTCGGCCAGCTCTTCGCCGCCCAGGTACTTTTCCATCAGCTCTTCGCTGGCTTCGGCAGCGGTCTCGACCATGAACTGGCGAGCCTCTTCCGCAGCCGCCTGCAGATCGGCCGGGATGTCGCTGTACTCGAACTTCATGCCCTGCGAAGCCTCATCCCAGTGGATGGCCTTCATCTTCAGCAGGTCGACGACGCCCTTGAAGTTGTCTTCAGCGCCGATCGGCAGCTGCATCGGCACGGCAACCGCGCCCAGCTTGGCCTTCAGCTGGCCGACGACCTTCTGGAAGTTGGCACCGGTGCGGTCCATCTTGTTGACGAACGCGATGCGCGGCACGTGGTACTTGTTGGCCTGGCGCCACACGGTTTCCGACTGCGGCTGCACGCCACCGACGGCGCACAGGACGAAGACGGCACCGTCGAGCACGCGCAGCGAGCGCTCCACTTCGATGGTGAAGTCGACGTGCCCGGGGGTGTCGATGATGTTGAAGCGGTGCTCCGGCAGGGACTTGTCCATGCCCTTCCAGAACGCGGTGGTGGCAGCGGACTGGATCGTGATGCCACGCTCCTGCTCCTGCTCCATCCAGTCCATGGTGGCGGCGCCGTCATGCACTTCACCGATCTTGTGGCTCTTGCCGGTGTAGAACAGGATGCGCTCGGACGTGGTGGTCTTGCCGGCATCGATGTGAGCCATGATGCCGAAGTTACGGTAACGCTCGATGGGAGTGGAACGGGCCACGGGAGCCTCTCAGATTTCTTGGATTTCGGATGGCCGAACGCCGCCTTTCGGCGGCCTTCGGATTGGCGCAGTCCTTCTGGGACCGCGAGGCAGCACGCACCGAAGTGGTGCTGCCCTGCCTGTTTTACAAGGCCGTCAAACTCACCAGCGGTAGTGGGCGAATGCCTTGTTGGCTTCGGCCATGCGGTGGGTTTCTTCGCGCTTCTTGATGGCGCCGCCACGATTTTCCGAGGCGTCGATCAGTTCAGCAGCCAGCTTCTTCGGCATGGTGTTCTCACCACGCTTGCGCGCGGAGTCGATCAGCCAGCGCATGGCCAGGGCCATCTTGCGCGACGAACGCACTTCGACCGGCACCTGGTAGGTGGCACCGCCGACGCGGCGCGACTTGACTTCGACCGCCGGAGCAACGTTGTCCAGAGCCTTCTGCACCAGTTCAATGGCGTTGGCGCTGCTGTTCTTCTCGGTGATCACGTCCATGGCGCCGTACACGATCTTTTCGGCGACGGACTTCTTGCCGCTCTGCATGACCATGTTGATGAAGCGGGCGATGGTTTCGCTTCCGTGCTTCGGATCGGGCAGGACGGAACGCTGCGGAGTATTACCCTTACGCGACATAGTGCTCTCTCCTTATGCCTTCGGACGCTTGGCGCCGTACTTGGAACGGGCCTGGCGACGCTTGGCAACGCCGGCGGCGTCGAGCGAGCCACGAACGGTGTGGTAACGCACACCCGGCAGGTCCTTGACGCGACCGCCGCGGATCAGGACCACGGAGTGCTCCTGCAGGTTGTGGCCTTCACCACCGATGTAGGAAATCACTTCTTCCTGGTTGGTCAGGCGGACCTTGGCAACCTTGCGCAGAGCCGAGTTCGGCTTCTTCGGGGTGGTGGTGTAGACACGGGTGCAGACGCCACGGCGCTGCGGGCACTTGTCGAGCGCCGGCGAGGCACTCTTGTAGGTGGTCGCTTGCCGCGGCTTGCGGACCAGCTGGTTGATCGTCGCCATCAGTAGGTTCTTCTGATTGGTGGCCGGAAAATCCGGCCAGAGATGCGGAAATGTTAAAGCAGGCCAAAATTCTGGCCTGCTGAGACAGACGATTGTAGCAACCTGCCAGGAAAGCAGTCAAACGCCTCCTGTCAAGCCCGTTCCTGATCCCGGAACGTTACTGGGGGGCCTCCATGTACCCCGTTCAGGTTGGCGGGGTGAACCGCGAGCGGTCCACCCTGCCCTGTACCGGTAGAGTCGACTGTTAGTCGACTGTCGATAGCGGTCGACTCTGGATAGCAGTCGGCTAACAGTCGACTCTACCCGCCCGGGTGGTCCGGCCCTGAGGCCGGACCCGTGTTTCAGTCTTCCGAGGCCTGTTCAGCTTCGGCTTCAACCACCGGTGCCTCGACCGCGGCCGGGGTGCCGGCAAGGGTCTGCATTTCCGACTCGGTGAGGCCGGAAGCGCCGCGACGGCGGTTGCTGTGGTACGCCAGGCCGGTACCGGCCGGAATCAGGCGACCCACGATGACGTTTTCCTTCAGGCCACGCAGGTTGTCCGAGGTGCCGCGGACGGCCGCTTCGGTCAGCACGCGGGTGGTTTCCTGGAACGACGCGGCCGAGATGAACGATTCGGTCGCCAGCGAGGCCTTGGTGATACCCAGCAGCACCGGATCGAAGTGCGCCGGCAGCTCATTGCGGGCTGCAAGGCGGGCATTCTCCTCGATAACGCGCTGGCGCTCCACCTGTTCGCCGTTCAGGAACTTGCTGCTGCCCTGGTCGGTGATCTCGACCTTGCGCAGCATCTGGCGGGTGATCACCTCGATGTGCTTGTCGTTGATCTTCACGCCCTGCAGGCGGTACACGTCCTGGATTTCCTTCACCAGGTAGGCAGCCAGCGGTTCGACACCCAGCAGGCGCAGGATGTCCTGCGGGCTCGGCTCGCCGTCCACGATGGTTTCACCCTTGGTGACATGCTCGCCTTCGAACACGATGACCTGGCGGTACTTCGGGATCAGCTCTTCGTGCTCCGAACCATCGGTGTCCTTGATGATCAGGCGCTGCTTGCCCTTGGTGTCCTTGCCGAAGCTGATGATGCCCGAACGCTCGGCCAGCACCGCCGGATCCTTCGGCTTGCGCGCTTCGAACAGATCGGCCACGCGCGGCAGACCACCGGTGATGTCGCGGGTCTTCGACGCTTCCTGCGGGATCTTGGCGACCACGTCACCCACGCCGACGGCAGCGCCGTCCTGCAGGTTGACGATCGAGCGCGGCGGCAGCAGGTACTGCGCCGGCAGGTCGGTGCCCGGAATCGACAGGTCGTTGCCCTTGGCGTCGACGATGCGCACGATCGGGCGCAGGTCCTTGGCCTGGGTACCACGACGCTTCGGATCGGTGATTTCGCGCGACGCCAGGCCGGTCAGCTCGTCGGTCTTCTCGATGACGGTGATGCCGTCGACGAAGTCGATGAAGCGGATGAAGCCGGCCACTTCCGACACGATCGGGTGGTTATGCGGATCCCAGTTGGCCACGGTCTGGCCAGCCTTGATCGCATCACCGTCCTTGGACGTGATGGTTGCACCGTACGGCAGCTTGTAACGTTCACGCTCACGGCCGTGGGCATCGAGCACCGAGATTTCGCCCGAGCGCGACACTGCCACCAGCGAGCCGTTGGCATGCTCGACCGACTTGAGGTTGCTGAACTTGACCGAGCCGGTGGTCTTGACGGTGATGTTGTCGACCGCAGCAGCTCGCGACGCCGCACCACCGATGTGGAACGTACGCATGGTCAGCTGGGTACCCGGCTCACCGATGGACTGGGCGGCGATGACGCCGACCGCTTCACCGATGTTGACCAGGTGGCCACGGGCCAGGTCGCGGCCGTAGCAGCGCGAGCAGACGCCGAAGGCCGATTCGCAGGAGATGGTCGAGCGGACCTTGATGGTCTGCACGCCGGCATCTTCCAGCTTGGCAACCCAGGCTTCGTCCAGCAGGGTGTTGCGGGTGACGATCGGATCTTCGTCGTTGCCCGGCAGGAACACGTCCTCGGCAACCACGCGGCCCAGCACGCGGTCCTTCAGCGGCTCGACCACGTCGCCGCCTTCCACGATCGGGGTCATGATCAGGCCTTCGGTGGTACCGCAATCCACCTCGGTGATCACCACGTCCTGTGCCACGTCGACCAGACGACGGGTCAGGTAACCCGAGTTCGCGGTCTTCAGCGCGGTATCGGCCAGACCCTTACGGGCACCGTGGGTGGAGTTGAAGTACTCCTGCACGTTCAGGCCTTCGCGGAAGTTCGCCTTGATGGGCGTCTCGATGATCGAGCCGTCCGGGCGGGCCATCAGGCCACGCATGCCGGCCAGCTGACGGATCTGCGCCTGCGAACCACGCGCACCGGAGTCGGCCATGATGTACAGCGAGTTCATCGACTTCTGGTCGATGGTCTCACCCTTGGCATTGACCACCTTCTCGGTACCGATGGTGTCCATCATCGCCTTGGCGATGCGCTCGTTGGTGCGCGACCAGATGTCGACCACCTTGTTGTAGCGCTCGCCGGCGGTGACCAGGCCCGACTGGTACTGCTCCTGGATTTCCAGCACTTCGGCTTCGGCCTCGGTGAGGATGCCCTTCTTCTCGTCCGGGATCAGCATGTCGTCGATGCCGATCGAGACACCGGCGCGGGTCGCGTACGCGAAGCCGGTGTACATCAGCTTGTCGGCGAACACGACCGTGTCCTTCAGGCCCAGCTGGCGGTAGCTGGAGTTGATCAGGCGGCTGATGTTCTTCTTGGTCAGCTCGGTGTTGGCCAGCGCGAACGGCAGGCCTTCCGGCAGGATTTCAGCCAGCAGGGCGCGACCGATCGTGGTGTCCACGATCGAGGTCTTGTTCTGCTTGTTGCCGTCTTCGTCGGTCACCACTTCGGTGATGCGGACCTTGACGCGCGCGTGCAGTTCCACCACGCGGTTGTCGTAGGCACGCTTCACTTCGGCGATGTTGGCGAAGGCCATGCCCTCGCCCTTCTTGTTTTCCAGCGAGCGGGTCATGTAGTACAGACCCAGCACGACGTCCTGCGACGGCACGATGATCGGCTCGCCGTTGGCCGGCGACAGGATGTTGTTGGTCGACATCATCAGCGCACGCGCTTCCAGCTGGGCTTCCAGCGAGAGCGGCACGTGGACGGCCATCTGGTCACCGTCGAAGTCGGCGTTGAACGCGGTGCAGACCAGCGGGTGCAGCTGGATGGCCTTGCCTTCGATCAGCACCGGCTCGAACGCCTGGATGCCCAGTCGGTGCAGGGTCGGCGCACGGTTCAGCATCACCGGATGCTCGCGGATGACCTCTTCCAGGATGTCCCAGACTTCGGCTTCTTCGCGCTCGACCAGCTTCTTGGCGGCCTTGATGGTGGTGGCCAGGCCACGACGCTGCAGCTTGGCGAAGACGAACGGCTTGAACAGCTCGAGCGCCATCTTCTTCGGCAGGCCGCACTGGTGCAGGCGCAGGTACGGGCCGACCACGATGACCGAACGGCCCGAGTAGTCGACGCGCTTGCCGAGCAGGTTCTGGCGGAAGCGACCCTGCTTGCCCTTGATCATGTCGGCCAGCGACTTCAGCGGGCGCTTGTTGGTGCCGGTGATGGCACGGCCACGACGGCCGTTGTCCAGCAGCGCATCGACCGACTCCTGCAGCATGCGCTTTTCATTGCGCACGATGATGTCCGGCGCGCTCAGTTCGAGCAGGCGGCGCAGGCGGTTGTTGCGGTTGATGACGCGGCGGTACAGGTCGTTCAGGTCGGAGGTCGCGAAGCGGCCGCCATCCAGCGGGACCAGCGGACGCAGGTCCGGCGGCAGCACCGGCAGCACGGTCATGACCATCCATTCCGGACGGTTGCCCGATTCCAGGAAGGCTTCGATCAGCTTGATGCGCTTGGTGAGGCGCTTGAGCTTGGTTTCCGAACCGGTAGCGGCGATTTCCTCGCGCAGGCGGGTCATTTCCGACTGCAGGTCGATCGTGCGCAGCAGTTCGTACACGGCCTCGGCGCCCATGGCGGCGTCGAAGTCGTCACCGTGCTCCTGGCGGGCCTGCAGGTACTGTTCCTCGGTCAGCAGCTGGCGGCGCTCCAGGGCGGTCAGGCCCGGCTCGGTCACCACGTAGGCTTCGAAGTACAGCACGCGCTCGATGTCGCGCAGGGTCATGTCCAGCATCAGGCCGATGCGCGACGGCAGCGACTTCAGGAACCAGATGTGCGCGACCGGCGAGGCCAGGTCGATGTGGCCCATGCGCTCGCGGCGCACCTTGGCCAGGGTCACTTCGGTACCGCACTTTTCGCAAACCACGCCGCGGTGCTTCATGCGCTTGTACTTGCCGCACAGGCACTCGTAGTCCTTCACCGGGCCGAAGATGGCGGCGCAGAACAGGCCGTCGCGTTCCGGCTTGAAGGTACGGTAGTTGATGGTTTCCGGCTTCTTCACTTCGCCGAAGGACCACGAACGGATCAGGTCCGGCGAAGCCAGCGCGATCTTGATCGCGTCGAAGTCCAGCGTCTGGCGCTGCTGGTTGAAGAGGTTGAGCAGGTCTTTCATGGTGTTCTCCAGAAGGAGGAATGCTGTGTCGATGGGCTTTCAGTTCACTGCCAGCGGCGCGGCGGCGTTGACCGCCGCGCCGGCATGGATCAGTTGTCTTCCAGTTCCATGTTGATGGCCAGCGAGCGGATTTCCTTCACGAGCACGTTGAAGGATTCCGGCATGCCCGCGACCATCTCGTGCTCACCGTCGACGATGTTCTTGTACATCTGGTTGCGGCCCTGCACGTCATCGGACTTCACCGTCAGCATTTCCTGCAGGGTGTAGGCCGCGCCGTAGGCTTCCAGCGCCCAGACTTCCATTTCACCGAAGCGCTGGCCGCCGAACTGCGCCTTGCCGCCCAGCGGCTGCTGGGTGACGAGCGAGTACGGACCGGTCGAACGGGCGTGCATCTTGTCGTCGACCAGGTGGTTCAGCTTCAGGTAGTGCATGTAACCGACGGTGGTGTGGCGATCGAACGCTTCACCGGTGCGGCCGTCGTACAGCTGGGTCTGGCCACTGCTCGGCAGGTCGGCCAGTTCCAGCATGCGCTTGATTTCCGCTTCGGTGGCGCCGTCGAACACCGGGGTGGCCATCGGCACGCCGTCGGTGAGGTTACGGGCCAGACGCAGCAGTTCCTCGTCGCTGAACTGCGACAGGTCGACACGGTTGGCCACGTTGGTGTCGTCGTGGTTGTAGATGTCGTCCAGGAACTTGCGCAGGTCGGCAACCGCCGCCTGGGCTTCCATCATCGCCTGGATCTTGCGGCCCAGGCCCTTGGCCGCCCAGCCCAGGTGCACTTCCAGGATCTGGCCGATGTTCATACGCGACGGCACGCCCAGCGGGTTCAGCACGATGTCCACGGTTTCGCCCGAGGCCATGTACGGCATGTCCTCGACCGGCACCACGTTGGAGACCACACCCTTGTTGCCGTGGCGGCCTGCCATCTTGTCGCCCGGCTGGATGCGGCGCTTCACGGCCAGGAACACCTTGACCATCTTCAGCACGCCCGGGGCGAGGTCGTCACCGGCGGTGATCTTGCCGCGCTTGTCGGCGAAGCGACGCTCGAATTCCTTCTCGTGCGCCTGGATCTGCTTCTGCGCGCGCTCGATGGCTTCCGAAGCGTCCTCGTCCTTCATGCGCAGGGCGAACCAGTCAGCCTTCTTCAGGCCGTCCAGGAAGGCGTCGGTGATCACGTCACCCTTCTTCAGGCCAGCGCCACCGTTGACCACCTTGCCCACGATCTGCGAACGCAGACGCATGTAGATGGCGGCTTCCAGGATGCGGAACTGGTCGTCGAAGTCCTTCTTGACGCGCTTGATTTCAGACTCTTCGATCTGGCGGGCGCGCTTGTCCTTCTCGATGCCGTCGCGGGTGAAGACCTGCACGTCGATGACGGTGCCGTCCATGCCCGGCGGAACGCGCAGCGAGCTGTCCTTAACGTCCGAAGCCTTCTCGCCGAAGATCGCGCGCAGCAGCTTCTCTTCCGGGGTCAGCTGGCTTTCGCCCTTCGGGGTGACCTTGCCGACCATGATGTCGCCGGCGCGAACTTCCGCACCGATGTACACCACGCCGCTCTCGTCCAGGCGGTTCAGCGCCTGCTCGGAGACGTTCGGGATGTCGGCGGAGATTTCCTCCGGCCCCAGCTTGGTGTCACGCGCGACGCAGGTCAGCTCTTCGATGTGGATCGTGGTGTAACGATCCTCTTCCACCACGCGCTCGGAGAGCAGGATGGAGTCTTCGAAGTTGTAGCCGTTCCACGGCATGAACGCGATCAGCATGTTCTGGCCCAGGGCCAGTTCGCCGATGTCGGTGGACGGACCGTCGGCCAGCACGTCGCCGCGGGCGATGACGTCACCCACCTGGACCAGCGGACGCTGGTTGATGCAGGTGTTCTGGTTCGAACGGGTGTACTTGACCAGGTTGTAGATGTCCACGCCTGCATCGGTAGCGCCAACGATCTCTTCCTCGTTGACCTTGACCACGATGCGGGCCGCGTCGATCTGCACGATCTCGCCACCACGGCGGGCGTTCACGGTCACACCGGAGTCACGCGCCACGGCGCGCTCGATGCCGGTACCGACCAGCGGCTTCTGCGCACGCAGGGTCGGCACCGCCTGACGCTGCATGTTGGCGCCCATCAGTGCGCGGTTCGCGTCATCGTGCTCCAGGAACGGAACCAGCGCGGCCGCGATCGACACGGTCTGCATCGGCGAGACGTCCATGAAGTGGACTTCCGCCGGCGGCTTCAGCAGCGATTCGCCCTGGAAGCGGCACGGAACGAACTGCTCGGTCAGGGTGCCCTTGGCGTCGGTCAGCGCGTTGGCCTGCGCAATGACGTACTCGTTTTCTTCGATCGCCGACAGGAACTCGACTTCGTCATAGACCTTGCCGTCCACGACCTTGCGGTACGGAGTCTCGAGGAAACCGTACTGGTTGGTGCGGGCGTACACGGCCAGCGAATTGATCAGGCCGATGTTCGGGCCTTCCGGGGTTTCGATGGTGCAGACGCGGCCGTAATGGGTCGGGTGCACGTCGCGCACTTCGAAGCCGGCGCGCTCACGGGTCAGGCCGCCCGGGCCCAGGGCCGAGACGCGACGCTTGTGGGTCACTTCCGACAGCGGGTTGTTCTGGTCCATGAACTGCGACAGCTGCGAGGAGCCGAAGAACTCCTTGATGGCAGCGGCAACCGGCTTGGCGTTGATCAGCTCCTGCGGGGTCAGGCCTTCGGACTCGGCCATCGACAGGCGCTCCTTGACCGCGCGCTCGACGCGGACCAGGCCGACGCGGAACACGTTTTCGGCCATTTCGCCGACCGAACGCACGCGACGGTTGCCCAGGTGGTCGATATCGTCGACCACGCCGCGACCGTTGCGGATCTCGGTCAGGACCTTGATCACGTCCAGGATGTCGGAGCTGTCGCCGTGGGCGGCGACCAGGCGCTTGGACTCTTCGTCGTTGCGCTCACCGAAGTACTTGCTGTCGTACAGCACGGCTTCGCCGGTGGTTTCCTTGCGGCCCACGCGACGGTTGAACTTCATGCGGCCGACCGCGGACAGGTCGTAGCGCTCGAAGGTGAAGAACAGGTTGTGGAACAGGTTCTGCGCAGCGTCCTTGGTCGGCGGCTCGCCCGGACGCATCATGCGGTAGATCTCGACCAGGGCTTCCAGCTGGGTCTTGGTCGGGTCGATGCGCAGGGTGTTGGACAGGTACGGGCCACGATCCAGATCGTTCACCCACAGGGTGCCCACGGCATCCACACCGGCCTTGCGGAAGGCCTGCAGCTGCTCGTCGGTGATCTCGTCATTGGCCTGGGCCAGCAGTTCGCCGGTCGAGGCGTCAACCACGTCGTGCGACAGGATGCGGCCGACGATGTAGTCGTCCGGCACGGCCAGGGCGGCGATGCCCGAGGCTTCCAGCTGCTTGATGTGGCGCGCGGTGATGCGCTTGCCGGCTTCCACGATGACCTTGTCGCCGTCGGCGAGGTCGAAGCCCAGGGTTTCGCCACGCAGGCGCTCCGGCACCAGCTCCAGCTGGACGCCTTCATCCGGGTTGATGTGGAAGGTGTTGATCTCGAAGAACTCGGCCAGCATCTCTTCGTTGCTGTAGCCGAGCGCGCGCAGCAGGATCGACACCGGCAGCTTGCGGCGACGGTCGATACGGGTGAACAGCGCGTCCTTCGGGTCGAACTCGAAGTCCAGCCAGGAGCCGCGGTAAGGAATGATGCGGGCGCTGTACAGCAGCTTGCCCGAGCTGTGGGTCTTGCCACGGTCGTGGTCGAAGAACACGCCCGGCGAGCGGTGCAGCTGCGAGACGATGACGCGCTCGGTGCCGTTGACGATGAAGGTGCCGTTCTCGGTCATCAGCGGGATTTCGCCCAGATAGACCTCCTGCTCCTTCACGTACTTGATGGCCTTGGTCGACGACTCACGGTCGTAGATCACCAGGCGCACGGTCACGCGCAGCGGGGCGCCGTAGCTCATGCCACGCTGGCGGCACTCGCGCTCGTCGAAGACCGGTTCGCCCAGCTTGTAGCCGACGTATTCCAGGGCAGCGTTGCCGCTGTAGCTGGCGATCGGGAAGACCGACTTCAGCGCAGCGTGCAGGCCGTGGTCCGTGCGCTTGGCCGGATCGACGTTTTCCTGCAGGAATTCACGATAGGAATCCACCTGGATGGCGAGCAGGAACGGCACTTCGAGAATCGAGCGCTGCTTGCCGAAATCCTTGCGGATACGCTTTTTTTCGGTGAACGAATAGGACGTCATGAGGTCTTCCACCTTGTTGTGCGGATCGTGCGCCCACGATCCGAAGGGAACTTGAAATTGTCAGTTGGAAGTCGCTGGTATTGCCGGCACCAGCACGCCTTCTCCCGCTACTTCCAACTGCCAACTCGTCTGCTACCACGCCCCTGCTGCCGCGCACTGCGCTGGCCGGCGGGGTTTGACTGCAGCCCGTGTTGGGCTTTTTGCTGCATTTGAAACGGTAGAGTCGACTGTTAGTCGACTTCCTTCACAGCAGTCGACCAACAGTCGACTCTACCGACACCGCAACAACGACCAAAGGCCGGGGGCTTACGCCCCCAGCCTTGGCTGCATCGCCGTGAATCGGTGACGATGCAAGGTAACTGCTTACTTGACTTCGA
The DNA here is from genome assembly GCF_059371335.1 of Stenotrophomonas sp. YJH_SMC_6. Taxonomy (NCBI): domain Bacteria; kingdom Pseudomonadati; phylum Pseudomonadota; class Gammaproteobacteria; order Lysobacterales; family Lysobacteraceae; genus Stenotrophomonas; species Stenotrophomonas sp. YJH_SMC_6. The sequence continues at coordinate 12,527 of NZ_JCAFUM010000024.1, forward strand.
CAGTCGCGCCAGCAGCTTCCAGGTCCTTCTTCATCTTCTCGGCGTCTTCCTTCGAAGCGCCTTCCTTCAGGACGCCACCGGCTTCGGCCAGGTCCTTCGCTTCCTTCAGGCCCAGGCCGGTGATGGCGCGGACGGCCTTGATGACTTCGACCTTCTTGTCGCCGGCCGACTTCAGGGTGACGGTGAACTCGGTCTGCTCTTCAACAGCAGCGGCCGGGCCAGCGGCAGCAGCCACGGCAACCGGAGCAGCGGCGGAGACGCCGAACTTCTCTTCGATGGCCTTGACCAGCTCCATCACTTCCATCAGGGACTTCTCGGCGATGGCGTCGACGATCTGTTCGTTGGTAAGGGACATGATTAATACCTTTGGATGATTTTCTGGGTTGAGGTTCCGTCAGGAACCACGGTAAGTCGAAACTCAGGCGGTCTCGGCGGCCGGTTCGGCAGCGTCGGCGGCGACGTCGCCACCACCCTGCTTCTCGCCAACGGCCTTGATGGCGCGGGCAAACATCGTGACCGGCTCGGTCAGGACGCGGGCCAGCATGGCCAGGGCCTGGTCGCGGGTCGGCAGCGAGGCCAGCACGTCGACGTGGCTTGCCGGGAACACTTCGCCACCGATGGCGACGACCTTAGCCTTCAGCTTGTCGTTGCCCTTGGCGGCTTCCTTGATCAGGCGACCGGCAGCGCCGGGCTCCTCGAGCGAGAACGCGTACAGCAGCGGACCAACCATCTGGTCCTGGGCGACTGCGAACTCGGTGCCTTCAACGGCGCGCGAAGCCAGGGTGTTCTTGACAACCTTCAAGAAAACACCGGTTTCACGAGCCTGCTTGCGCATCGCGGTCATCTGGGCGACCGTGGTGCCAGCGTATTCGGCTGCGATCAAGGAGTGGGCCTTGGCGGCGACGTCTGCCAGCTCGGCGACTACTTCTTGCTTCTGGGACAGATTGAGAGCCATTGCACTCCTCCTATTGAACTCCGCTTACGGCTCCTGCCGTGTGCGGTCCTGTGCGGCATCCGTCCTGGACGCCGGGAACATCGGGATGATGTTCCGGGGGTGGGCCGTTCCAGACCTGGAGGCAATCAGGGAAATCCCAGACGTGCGTGAACCAGAAAAACTCCAGAAGGGCACCATCTACGCAGGGTGATTCCGGGGAATCGATTAAGCGCTCATGACTGCTCCGGCGGCGACTCCTTGCCAGATCGAGCTTCCGTGCCCGTCGCCGGTATTGCCACGACCGCGCCTGCGGTCTTTGACGGCTACCGCGGGCGATGCACTGCCAACGATGCCTTCAAATGTCACGGTCACGGCACCGAAGGTACCGTGACCGCTTGAAACAATTACTTCAGGGTCAGCGACGACTGGTCGACGGTGACGCCCGGGCCCATCGTCGAGCTGACCGAAACCTTCTGCAGGTAGGTGCCCTTCGAGGTGGCCGGCTTGGCCTTGATCAGGTCAAGCAGCAGCGCGGTCAGGTTCGACTTCAGCGCGTCTTCGGCGAAGTCGGCCTTGCCGATGGTGCAGTGGATGATGCCGGCCTTGTCGGTGCGGTAACGGACCTGACCCGACTTGGCGTTCTTCACGGCTTCACCCGGGTTCGGGGAAACGGTGCCGACCTTCGGGTTCGGCATCAGGCCGCGCGGACCCAGCACGGTGCCCAGCTTACCGACGACGCGCATGGCGTCCGGGGTCGCGATGACGACGTCGTAGTTCAGATCGCCGGCCTGCATCTTCTCGGCCAGATCATCCATACCGACGGCTTCGGCGCCAGCGGCCAGGGCTTCATCAGCCTTGGCACCGGCCGGAGCGAACACGGCGACGCGGACCGACTTGCCGGTACCGGCCGGCAGCACGGTGGAGCCACGAACCTGCTGGTCGGACTTCTTCGCATCGACGCCCAGGCGCACAGCGACGTCGATCGACTCGACGAACTTGGCCTTGGTGGCGCTCTTCAGGATGTTGATCGCGTCCTCGAAGGCGTATGCCTTGCCCGGAACGACGGCGGCCTTGATGGCCTTCTCACGCTTGGTCTGTGCCATCTTATTAACCCTCCACCACGAGGCCCATGGAACGGGCAGAGCCAGCGATGGTACGCACGGCGGCGTCCAGATCGGCGGCAGTCAGATCCGGTTCCTTCGCCTTGGCGATCTCTTCCAGCTGCTTACGGGTGACCTTGCCGACCTTCTCGGTGTTCGGGCGCTTGGAGCCCGACGAGATGCCAGCGGCCTTCTTCAGCAGGGTGGTGGCCGGGGTGCTCTTGGTGATGAAGGTGAACGTACGGTCCGAGTAGGCCGTGATGATCACCGGAACCGGCAGACCCGGCTCGAGCTTCTGCGTGGCAGCGTTGAACGCCTTGCAGAATTCCATGATGTTCAGACCGCGCTGACCCAGCGCAGGACCGACCGGCGGCGAGGGGTTGGCCTGACCGGCCTTCACCTGCAGCTTGATGTAACCGACAACTTTCTTTGCCATGTGAGTACTCTCCGGGTGCTAGCGCCTTTCGACAACAGGCTCCCCATCGGACCGGGAATCACGCGTCCCGGCATCGCGTTTTGAAATCATGCTGAAGGCCACCTTGCGGCGGCCTCGTCCTGCTGGCTTCCCAGCGGGGAGCCGCGCACTATATCAGGTTTTTTCTTCACATGCCTGAAGCAGCATATAAACGGACGAAACCGGGCAAGGCCCGGTTCCTGGTTCCATAGAGTCGAGCTTGCTCGACCGATCAGCAAAGTCGAGCAAGCTCGACTCTACAGCTGGATCAGATGGCCTTTTCGACCTGGCCGAACTCGAGTTCGACCGGAGTGGCACGACCGAAGATCAGCACCGAGACGCGCAGACGGCTCTTCTCGTAGTTGACCTCTTCGACGACGCCATTGAAATCGTTGAACGGGCCGTCGGTGACGCGGACCATCTGGCCCGGCTCGAACAGCACCTTCGGACGCGGCTTCTCGACACCTTCCTGAACGCGGTTCAGGATGGCTTCGGCCTCGGAATCGGCAATCGGCAGCGGACGGTCGGCGGTGCCGCCGATGAAGCCCATCACGCGCGGGGTTTCCTTGACCAGGTGCCAGCTTTCGTTGTCGATGCGCGGAATACCGGCTTCTTCGTGGGTCTCGATCTGGACCAGCACGTAACCCGGGAAAAACTTGCGCTCGGAGCGGCGCTTCTGGCCAGCGCGCATCTCGACCACTTCTTCGGTCGGGACCAGGACATCGCCGAAGCGCTCTTCCATGCCGTCACGGACGATGCGATCGCGCAGAGCCTGCGCCACCGACTTCTCGAAGCCCGAATAGGCGTGAACGACGTACCAACGCTTCATGCAATTCTCCTTAGCGGCTCAGGAACAACTGAACCAGCCACTGAATGACGTAATCGAACCCACCCAGCAACAGACTGAGAATGGTCACCACCACCATCACGACCCAGGTCATGCGGATGGCTTCCTGGCGCGTCGGCCAGACCACCTTGCGCAGTTCGAAGCGCGACTCGGAGAGGAATTCGCGGGTGTCGCGCCCCTTGCCGGTCAGCATGAACACGCCGATACCGCCAACCAGACCGACCACGACCGCCAACGCACGCAGCTGACCCGCCCACGCACCCAGCTGGGTGGCGCGACCGGAGTCGGCGGAGAACCAGAACCAGACGAACAGACCGGCCAGCACCAGCAGCGATGCGGCGACGTACTTGACGATATCCCCGCCGTTGGCGGAGTTGTCCTTGGAATGTTCGATCTTGCTATTCATCCGGCTGTGTCTGCTTTAGCGGCCCAGGCCGCTGGATAAGGTGGGCAGATGGCACGCCAGGAGGGACTCGAACCCCCAACCTGCGGTTTTGGAGACCGCTGCTCTGCCAATTGAGCTACTGGCGTACGTGTTGAAACTTGCCTTCCCTTAGACGGCGAAGGCGGACCGAGGTTCCCGGCCCGCCATTCGCGTAACCGGCGGCGCTATGCAACCACCGGTACTGCAGGCTTACTCGATGATCTTCGAGACCACGCCGGCGCCGACGGTACGGCCGCCTTCGCGGATGGCGAAGCGCAGGCCTTCGTCCATTGCCACCGGGTTGATCAGGGTGACGACCATCTTGACGTTGTCACCCGGCATCACCATTTC